>JACMKN010000219.1 GCA_014380135.1 Deltaproteobacteria bacterium | reverse complement strand
GGCGTACTCCGTGTTTCCCTTGGCCAGATCGTTCCAGACGATCACCATGGCGATGCAGCGCGCCAGGCCGATCATGATAAGTCCCACCATGTACTCCGGCTTGTCGCGGAGAAAGACGATGGCCAGAACGAACATGAGGATAGGCCCGATCACCCAGTTCTGCAGCAGCGAAATCCCCAGGATCTTCTTGTCTTGGAAAACCTGGGGCATATCCTCGTACTTCACCTTGGCGAAGGGGGGATACATCATCAGGATGAGTCCGATGGCTATGGGTATATTGGTTGTTCCCACCTGGAAGCTGTTGATGAACCCCTCCACGCCTGGCAGGGACCATCCGAGCCCGACACCGAGTGCCATGGCGGCGAAGATCCAGAAAGTGAGCCAGCGGTCCAGGAAAGAGAGTTTCCTGGAAATGCCTTCGGTCATGACGCGTGTCTCCTTGTGCTACTGCCGGCCGGTAAGCGGCGGCTATAAGTTTGATCGCAGGAAAATGCCAGCTGATAGCGGGTGCCTGACATGATAAGTTTTTTAT
Source organism: Deltaproteobacteria bacterium (assembly GCA_014380135.1). Taxonomy (GTDB): domain Bacteria; phylum Desulfobacterota; class Desulfuromonadia; order Geobacterales; family Pseudopelobacteraceae; genus JACRCG01. The sequence goes on along the minus strand of JACMKN010000219.1, from coordinate 2,386 downwards.
CTTCCCAAGATCCGCACGCGCGGATACAATTGGTCAAATTTTTTTCAGTCACAGCTGCGGCTTTTGCCGAAACTCTCCAGGCAGTTGCGGTCAGCGGCGGTGTCCGGGAGGGCGGCGAGGTTAGCTTTGAGAAACTCAATCAACTCTCTCTGGAATGCACCTTCGCTGTCGACAATGGAATAATACATCCAGAGCCCGCAGCGCCGGTCGTTTACCAGGCCGGACTTCCTCAGGTAGGCGAGGTGGCGGGAAACGGTTGATTGCGACAGTCTAAGTGAGGCAATGATATCGCAGACGCAGAGTTCCTGCTCCGTGAGGAGCAGAGCCAGTATGCGCAGGCGGGTCTCATCGGCCAGGGCTTTGAATATATGGACAGGCTGTTTCATGGACAAAAATATATTTGTCTAGGCGGATATAGTCAAGTGAAAATTCCTAAATGGTCCCTTGGTTTCCAAGTTTAACAAGGAACAGCTCAAGGGGGTCTGCACAACGGCAGCATCGACAACTGGAGCAAGGCGGGCGGTGTCCCGACCTGCCGGTGATTGTGATAACCTCGCTACTATATACTTGTCATACAGTATTACCAAATGCTGTTGGCAGAGGAGTCGTCCTCCCCGTTTGTGGGCGCGACTGTCTGTCTGGCTGGGGGGATAACTCAAGCTAAACGATCATTTTATGGCATTAGCTTGCCTGATGTGCTATGAATCTAATTGTAGTTCAGGGGGGGCATGCTGTAAAAATTTGTCTTACCAATTTGATTGGTAACAGTGTCTCATCCCGGCACTGAGATTCAGAAGGGTGTTTGCTGGCAGCGGCGGAAGTGGCTCTGGAGTACGCCTGGCTTGAGGGTTGGGCGGTCGAAATGTGTTTGGGAATTGTCACCACCAAATCAGCTTTACAGGAGAAGGTATGAACATCCACGAGTACCAGGCAAAGGCTATTCTACGCAAGTTCGGCGTGCCGGTTCCCGACGGCCACGTCTGTTATAACGGCGCCAGCGCCAGGGAGTGGGCCAAGCGTCTCGGCGAGGGGCCTTGGGTCGTCAAGGCCCAGATCCACGCCGGCGGCCGGGGGAAGGGGGGAGGCGTGAAGCTTGCCCGCACTCCGGACGAGGTGCAGCTGATCGCCCGCGAGATGCTCGGCATGACGCTGCGCACCCACCAGACCGGACCCGAGGGGAAGCTGGTGACCCGCGTCATGGTGGAAAACGGCTGCAACATCGCAAACGAGCTCTATGTGAGCCTGCTGGTCGACCGGGCCACCTCCAGGGTCACCGTGATGGCCTCCACCGAGGGGGGGATGGACATCGAAGAGGTTGCCGCCAGCACACCGGAGAAGATCTTTACCGAAGCGGTCGATCCGCTGGTGGGGCTCACCCAGTTCCAGTGCCGAAAGATCGCCTTCAGCCTCGGCCTCACCGGCAAGCTGACCGGTAAGGCGGTGAAGGTGCTGACGGGGCTTTATACCACTTTCATCGCCTGCGACTGCTCCATGCTGGAGATCAACCCGCTGGTGGTCACGGCCGAGGGCGAACTGCTCGCCCTGGACGCGAAATTCGGCTTCGATGACAACGCCATCTTCAGGCATCCAAAGATCGGCGATATGCGCGACTTCGACGAAGAAGACCCGAACGAGGTGGAGGCCTCCCAGCACGACCTATCCTACATTTCGCTGGCCGGCAACATCGGCTGCCTGGTAAACGGCGCAGGTCTCGCCATGGCCACCATGGACATCATCAAGCACTACGGCGGCGACCCGGCCAACTTTCTGGATGTCGGGGGCGGGGCTACCATCGAGCGGGTCACCGAGGCCTTCAAGATCATCCTTTCCGACAAGAACGTCAAAGGGATACTGGTCAATATCTTCGGCGGCATCATGAAGTGCGATGTGATCGCAACCGGCGTCATCGAAGCGGCCAAGCAGGTCGGCATCCAGGTGCCGCTGGTGGTCCGTTTGGAGGGGACCAACGTCGAGATCGGTAAACGCCTGCTTGCCGAGAGCGGTCTGAACATAGTCGCCGCCGACGGTATGGCCGACGGAGCCCAGAAAATTGTCCAGGCCGTCGCGGCCGCTGCATAGGAGAGCCGACAATGAGCATAATGATCAATAAAGATACCAAGGTAATCACCCAGGGGATCACCGGCGCCACCGGTCTCTTTCATGCCCAGGGAGCTCGCGACTACGGCACGCTCATGGTCGGCGGCGTCACCCCTGGCAAAGGGGGCACCACCATCGACGGCTTTCCCGTCTTCGATACGGTAACCGATGCCGTGGCGAGGACCGGCGCCACCGCTTCGGTCATCTATGTCCCGCCCCCCTTCGCCGCCGATTCCATCATGGAAGCGGTCGATGCCGGCATCGAGCTGATCTGCTGCATTACCGAAGG
>JACMKN010000029.1 GCA_014380135.1 Deltaproteobacteria bacterium | reverse complement strand
GGGTTTGTCGATGACGGCCTGTTTGTGCTGGATGCGGCCAACGGTCTCATCCAGGTACGTTCCGCTGCCCGTCTCGGCTATTGGGACATGGGCAAGAACCGCCGTCGGATGGAAGAGATTCGACAATCCTGTCTCGCGGAACGATGACGGAAAGTTGGAAAGTCTACATGATCCTCTGTTCGGACAACTCCCTCTATACCGGCATTACCACGGATATTGAAAGGCGCTTCCGCCAGCATGCCGAGGGGCGGGGAGCCAAGTATTTCCGGGGGCGGCGACCGTTGCAGGTGGTGTATCTCGAAAATGACCACAGCCGCTCTTCTGCCACGCAGAGAGAAGGCCGGATCAAGGCCCTGAGCCGGGCAGACAAGGCACTGCTGCTGTCAGCAAGCAGCAATCCTGAAAACCCGGATATCTCCGCCGGGCGGCACGAGCAAGCCTGACGGAAGCGGCCGTCTAAAAAAAGTCTCACTGGAATATCTTGAACATTTTGTTGAATAAATTCAGCATCTTCCCCTTGAAGCTGTCATCAACCTTTTTTTGCATGCCGCTGATGTTCGGCACCTCCTCCAGAGCCTGGAGATATTCCCTTTCGCTCAACACCCCCTTGTCCCGCAACTGCCGCAGGATCATATCCGAGCGCTTCAGTACCCTGGACAGGTGCTTGTACGGGTTATAGGTCACATGGGGGCCGGGGAGCATGGCGGCCAGAAAGGTGCATTCCCGGGGGGTCAGGTCGCTGGCGGGTTTGTCGAAGTAATACTGCGCGCCCTGGCCGATCCCGTACACCATCGGTCCCAGCTCGACGATGTTCAGGTACAGCTCCATGATTCTGCCCTTCGTCAGTTCCCGCTCCATCCGCAGGGCCAGGACGATCTCCTTGAGCTTGCGGGTGATGCTCTTTTCCCGTGACAGGTAAAGGTTCTTGGCCACCTGCTGGGTAATGGTGGAGGCGCCCCGGGCAAAGCTTCTCTTTTCCAGGTCATACCTGATGGCGTCCTTGATCGCCTTGACGTCGATCCCGTCGTGGGAGTAAAAACGGCCGTCTTCCGCCACGATGACCGACCACTTCATCTCGGTGGGGATGTTTCTTGACGGCGTCCAGTAGCCGTTTCGCGGTCCGACGATGAAAGGATGGTCCTTCCCCTTCCAGTCCTTCACCTGGATGGTCAGGTTCATCCTGCGGTCCGCCAGGCCCTCTACGGAGGGGAGGCGGTAGAACGAGACGCCGGCCCAGACTGCACAGAGGACGATGACTCCGGCGGCAATCAACAGTATCGATTTTGCAATCTTCAAATAAACATTCTCCAGTGGTTACCAAGGAACAGCTTTTTTCCTGCGAGTGTAGTGCAGCGACTCCCTAAAGCCTAACAAAAAACGGCCGGCCTGTGCGGGCCGGCCGGCTGCCTTCCGAAAAATCCGGCATCCCGTGCCGCGCTATGGTTTGTTTATCTGTGCCGCCAGTCCGGCCGCCAGCCGGCCCAGGCCGGCGGACTCTTCCAGCCCGTCCAGGAATCGTTGCGGGATCCGCGCCAGACCCACCTGGGCGCCCACCAGGGCGCCGGTAAGGATGGCGCGGGCCTGATTCTGTCCGCCCCCGTTGATGGCATGCAGCAGCGCGGATTCAAAGTCGTCGTGGAAACGCGCCGCCAGGTAGTAGGCCGCCGGCAGCTGGTGATAGATGGCGCAGGGCATGCCGTAGACGATCGACACCTTCCAGGCCGGTTCGATGCGGATATCCGGATCCGCCGCGGCGGCCGCCATGCAGGAGGGGGTCAGCAGGGCATCCGGGGAGGCAAACTTGCCGGCCTTGGGCGGGTCCGGATCGCCGGGGCGGGGCGGCTGCAGGTTGTCGCCGGTCACGGCGTGGAAGGGGAGCTCCCCGCTGTGCACCAGTTTCATCAGCCTGCCCGACAGCCTGGCGTCCAGGGGCTGCCCCTGCACCAGCTGCCCCAGCACGGCGCCGTAGGCCACGGTCATAGAGACGACGGTATCGTCGGTCTGGGTCAGAACGGTGTTGCCGGCGATGCTGCCGGCCAGCCGGGCGGGTTCGAGCGCATAACGCACCGCCAGGGCCAGGGTGCGCTCGATCGCCTCGGTTGTGTCGGCATGGCCGCCGGTCTGCCCCCAGGGGAGCTGCTGCTGTACCTTCTGCCGCCACAACTCGCGGATCGATTGGCTGGTGTAGCCGCCAGGCCCGCTGATGGGGGTGCCATCCAAGAGCGGCAGCAGCTCGTCGTCCAGGCGGCGGCAGAAGTCGGCTTCGTCGTACCCTCCGCGCTCGACCAGCGCAGTGAGCAATAGTTTCAGGATGAAGCCGGCCTGGGAGAGCTGGCCGGCCTTGAGTCCGGCGTGGTAGCGGCCGGGCCGGGGATCGCTGTAGTCGCTGATCCATTGGCCGTAGTCGCGGCGCAGCTCGGCCAGATCGTAATACCAGTGCGGCCCCAGCCCCATGGCATCACCGATAAAGGCGCCCATGATGGCGCCGGCTGCGCGGTCCTGGATAGTTGTGTCAGGCATGTTGGCCCCTTTGGTCCGATCGGGTTTGGAGATCGGAGGTTTATTTGGACGTCATTCGGAGAATTCCGGCCATCAGGGAAGCATAACAAGGAAGGGCAGGGAGTCAATCAGTCAGTCAGGATGCAGTCCGGCCCCTTCAGCCAATGCGCTTCGTTGCAGTTTTTTTATTTCACACAGCTGCTTTTCAAACCATCCGGCCGAGGTCAAGGAATATTGAAGCTAAACAAATGCTTGTGCATGAATTTAACTACTAGTATTATACTGATAGTTAAATAATAGCAGTCAAGTCCGCAAAAGCTTTTACAGTGGCGGTTTGCCAAGAGAGGAGTTGTTATGACTACGATTAGAAACCCGTTTTCCAAAACCGTGATTGGTGATGATGAACCGCTCTGTAATCAGAAGAATCTTCTTTCAGCGCTTATGCTGGAGGCACGATCAGGAAACAACAACGTACTGCTGGCACCTCGCCGCGCTGGGAAAACATCACTTGCCATGAGACTTGCCAGGGATTATCGCGCTGAAGGTGGACTGGCTACTTTGGCCGATTTAAGCGCTGTTCCGTCAGCCGACGCAGCTGCTGACCGCATAGCAACGGCCCTTTTTGCCTCACTTGGCGTTGACAGCAAGATTTTCAAAAAGTTGTCGCAGTTGGTCACTGCATTTGTCCCGGTTATCACCATGAACCCGGACGGGTCTTTTTCGGTATCCGCTTCTGCTTCCGGACTCACAAAGAGTGGTATTGACAGGCTTGTTTCGGTGGTTGCATCAATCGACAGTATATCTTCGCAGTCCAATACGCCGCTTCTTGTTATCTTCGACGAGTTCCAGGATCTGGCGATGTTGAGTGACGGTGCGCAAATTGAAGCTGCCTTGCGATCGACAATTCAGCATCACAAAGCCTCGTACTTGTTTATTGGTTCGCGCCGGAAGCTTTTAAGGGACATGTTCGAATCACCAAAACGTGCATTCTACCGTGGGGCCACTACGCGCGAGTTGCCATTGATAGAGACGGACGAATTTTCTGCACACCTGATAGCGCTTGCCAAAGTTTCCGGAGCTGTATGGTCCCGGGAAATTACCGACTCTATCATTGCCACTGCGGAAGCCCATACTTACAGTGTTACGGCTATTGCGCATGCCCTGTATGAAATGACAGTTCCCGACACACCCACAGCAGAGGACCTCGCAGGAGCCATAAATACCGCCGCGGATAGAGAATCATCGCTTTTCATGTCAATCTACGCTTCTCTCACACCACAAGCCCGTATGCTGATAGAGGCCATTGCCGACGAACCCACAAAACACCCCATGGCTGGCGATTATATGTCGCGCCATAAGCTTACCAATGCGGCGACCGTCAGAAAATCGTTGGTTGCGCTTGTAAGCAGTGACCATGTTGCGGTTGATGGGAACGGTCTTATCAATCTTACAGACCCGCTACTGAAGAGGTGGCTTAATTCGAGGTGGGGCAAGCGCCACATTAGTGGATTGCCGGGAATGATCACTTGATATCCATATTCTTGATCCCGTCCGGCCGCCAGGAGGGCGGAATCACGTGGCTGCCGGCCTTCTCCTTGCCCGGAATCAGACTTCCGAAGGTGACCGCCATGGTGCCGAACCGATCGTTTATCTTGTCCATGGCCTGGGTGGCGAACAGCTTCTTCCGTTCGTCCTCGAACAGCGGCAGCTGTTCCACCTGATGCTTCAGGTTGGAGATGCATACGCCCAGAAGTCTGACAGGTTGCTCCAATTCAACGGTGCTGAGGATGCCTATGGCGGCCTTATAGATCTCATCCGACTGGTTGATGTAGCTCTTCAACGTCGTCTGCTTTCCCCAGGAAGAGAAGAAATCTGCATACCTCACATACAAAAGGATCGTCTTCCCAGAAACACCATACCGCCTGGCCCGGTTGCCAACCATCTCTGAGAGCTGCAGCAGAAACCGCCGGATCTCTACTGGATCGTCGATATCCCGCTCCAAGGTGCGGCTATGTCCGACGCTTTTGACCTCGTCCTCCTCACCGAACGGGATCACCGGGGAATCGTCTCTCCCTTGCCCCATCTGCTTGAGCCGCGAACCAACAATACCGAACTTGCGCGTCAGGCGCCCTTCGTCGCAGCGTCCCAGTTCTCCACAGGTATAAATTGACATCATGTTGAGGTGCCGCTGCATCTTCTTGCCGATGCCGCAGAGATCGTTGATCGGCAGGCGTTCCATGACGCGGGCGATCTCTTCCGGTTTGATGATCGTCAGGCCGTCCGGTTTCTGCATGTCACTGGCCAGCTTGGCCAGGAGTTTGTTGGGGGCGATGCCGATGGAGCAGGTGATGCCGAAGCTGTGTCTGATGCGGGCCTTAATCTGGTAGGCAATCGTCTCGGCCGAACCGAATATTCCGAGCGAATGGGTGACATCCAGCCAGCTTTCATCAATGCTGAATGCTTCAACTTCCGGGGTGTAGTCCCTGAATATCTCGTTAATTTTGGTAGAGGTGTAGGTGTACTTGCGGTTGTCGCCGATAACGATGATCAGTTCCGGGCAGCAGCGCTTTCCTTCCCAGACCGCCATGCCGGTCTTGACCCCCCTGGCCCTGGCTTCATAGGAGCTGGTGGTGATCACGGTCCGTCCTCCGCCGCCGACCACGGCAATCGGCTTGCCCCGCAGTTCGGGGTTGGCCTGCTGCTCCACCGAGGCGAAGAAAGCGTTCATATCGATATGCAGGATGGTTCTCGATTTTATGGCCGTTCCGATTGGAGTGCATTGAGGGACCAGGTCTGGTCGCTGGTGTTGTAGACCAGCTCGTAGAGCGCTTCGCCATCAGTGACGGCGTAGTGCATGAGGGGCACTTCGCCGATGCGGTCCCGCCAGAAATAGGTCGTATCCTTGATCTCGTGCTTGCGACGGCCCAGTTCAAACCACTTGGGAGTGACCTTGCCGCCGGGAGAGAAGATGGCGGCCACACGTATGGGTGTTCTGCTCGACACCATGAGCTACTCCAGGCCGCGAAACAGGCCCACCATCTTGCCGACGATAGTTACCTCGCCCTGACCGGGACGGATTACAATCGGCTGGTAGTCGGGGTTGGCCGGCTGCAGCAGGATCCGGTCGCTTTCCCGGAAGAACTGCTTGAGGGTGGCGTCGCCGTCCACCATGACCGCCACGATCTCGCCGTTGTTGGCCACCTGCTGGGGACGGATCAGGACGACATCACCCTGGAGGATGCCCTTGTTGATCATCGAGTCCCCCTCGACCCTCAGAAGGTAGCAGCCGTCTCCCTTGACCAGGCGGCTGTCCACGTTCAGGTGGCCGGTTATGTCTTCAATGGCGGGCTGCAGCAGGCCGGCCCGGATCCTGCCGACAATCGGCAGCGAGACTGTTGCAGAGGGTGTCCGGGTCAGGATGATGCCGCGCGAGCTCCCCTCCCGGCGCCGGAGATAGCCCTTCTTCTCCAGGGCTTCCACGTGGCTGATGGCGGTGACGGTTCCGGCGGTGCCGATATGGGCGGAAATCTCCCGCAGGGTGGGAGAGCAGCCGTTGGCCTCGATGTACCCTTTGATGAATGTATGGACCTGCTGCTGGCGGGTGGTAAGTGTCTGCATGATATTGTCACCTGTCATCTGATATGTATATCAAATGATAGGTGACGATGGCGGCTTGTGTCAAGCGGGAATAAACCTGAAGACGGCATTAATCTCAGGCAAATCCTTTTTCGATGGCGTATCTTACCAGGTCGGCGGTGTTCCGGAGATTCAGCTTGCTCAGGATGGTGGCGCGATGGGCCTCCACGGTACGGACGCTTATGAAAAGAATCTCTGCGATATCCCGATTCGATTTTCCCCCGGCAATCAGGTTCAGGACCTCCGTCTCGCGGGCCGATAGCGGTTCGGGAACGAGAACTTCGCTGTCGGCAAGCTCTTCTCGCAGACGGGGAGAGATGTAGCTCCTGCCTTGACGAATATTGTCGATCGCTGAAAAAAGTTCCCGATCCGCATCCTCTTTCAGCAGGTATCCTTCGGCACCGGCCGAGAGGGCCTGGTGCAGGTATTCACGGTACATGGTCAGGACCAGCACCTTTACCGCTGGAAAGCGCTTCTTGACCTCGCGCACCGCCTCAATCCCGCGCAGCCTGGGCATGGAAATGTCCAGGATCACCATGTGCGGAACCGTTGTCTGCAGAAGCGACAGGAGTTCCAGCCCGTCTCCCGCCTCTCCCGTCACCTCCAGGTCGGCAACTCCTTCGATTATCTTTCCGAGCCCCTGCCGGAACAGGGCGTGGTCATCGGCCAGCACTATCCGGTAATTTTCCATTTCACGTTCCTCCATTTACAACGGGGAGGCTGAAGGTGATCCTGGTTCCCTCGCCTGCGCGGCTCCACAACCCAAAAACACCCCCCACCATCCTTACCCGTTCGCTCATGGTCGTCAGGCCGACCCCCCTTTCAGAGGCTTTCCTGCTCGAAATATCCTGCGGATCAAAGCCATTACCGTCGTCTTCCACCGAAAAGGTGACCTGGTCGTCATGGCGGCGGATGCCGATGGAGACGTTGCTGGCCCCGGCATGCTTGCCCACGTTGGTCAGCGCCTCCTGGATGACCCGGTAGATGGTGATGCGATGATTTTCGGGGAAAAGAGCGTCGATTTCCGCGATATCTGCCGTTGCCTTCAAGGAATGGGATTTCCTGAAGTTGCTCACCAGCCAGCGCAGGGCGGATGCAAGGCCCAGGTCCTCCAGGATGGCTGGGCTCAGGTCCAGTGAGAGCCTGCGAACCTCCTCAATGACATCATCCAGGTATTCCAGCAGGCTTTCACAATCCCCCCTGGCCGCCTCCTGGCTTTCATCCATTCCCTTTTCAATCAGCCGTATCCGCAGTTTCATGACGTTCAGCGCCTGTCCCAGGCTGTCATGGAGCTCCATAGATATGCGCTTCCGTTCGATCTCCTGCGCCATCAGAAGCTCGGCAGAGAGCTGCCTGATCTGCTTGTCCGATTCCCTTAGCGTTTCCTCCACCTGGAGCCGTTCGGTTATTTCAAACCGGAGCCGTTCATTCGCGGCGGTCAATTCGCTGGTACGCTGTTCGACCAGTCCCGCGAGATTCTCGCGGTGTGCGGCCAATTCCTCGGCCTGGGAGAGCAGGAGGCTGTTCGACTCAAGCAGCGCCTCTTCCGCCCGTTTCCGTTGCACCTCGATTCTCCAGATGACCGTTGTCGCGCTTACCATGACGAACGCCCAGAGCAGGTAGATGCCATGAACGATGCGTTTTGATTTCAGCAGATAATCATCCCGGTTGGTTTTGCAGACATTCTCGATGATAACGGTTTTTTCGAGTATTTGATTGAACATCGCGTCAAACTGCTGATCCGAGTCCGAACCGATCCCTCTTTCCCGGCTACTTTGTAACCGCCAAAGCGCCAGATTCTTGAATGACTTGAGCAGGGAAGTCATCTCTTCCGCTTGCGCCTGCAGCCCAAGCATCTTCACCATCCCTGAAAGCGATTCCTGTTCGGAGTCGATTGGTCCACCGTAGCTGATGGCTTCGGCCAGCTTGATCGACTTATCCATCCGGGCAATGGCGTCCGTTATGTTCACCGTTGTATCTCCGGAGATAAATTCCTCAATTTGCATGTGGAATATGGCCGTATTTACTTCTACATGCAGAATCGTGTTATTGAGGACGGAATTAATGTGCTGGTAGACCCTGATCCGGTAGACGCCGAATAAGAGAGCAACCGAGAGTATGCCGATCAGCAAGATCGTCATCGGCATCAAGTAGTTCCACTTCCTTGTTTTCATTGAACCTGTCATGGATGTCCTTGGGACATTATTTCGGCGCGCGGTAAGCGGGTAGGGTGAACTATTTAAATTTTACGGCAATCCGTGCATTAGTCAAATTGCCATTCGGTCTGGCCGCCGGAACCGCCAGCATGCTCGATACGCACGGGGAAAACCGGTTACCTCCGCATGCGGGGAACAGATGTAAAAATACGTGTTTCTACGAATTCAATTCTCATCCCGGAAGAGTATATTCAGGCTGTAGTTGAGAGTAAATCTGGATGATGAAAATGAAAGGAAGTGATTGAGATGAGAGGCATTAATTGCGCAATCAAAGGTGCAATGCTGGCAGGAATGGTCCTGGTTTTGGCAGCCAGTCCGGCATTGGCATCGGATGAGAATAAGATGGAGAATGAAAAAGCAAAGGTTGAAATAAACAAAATCGAAAAAATCAAAGATGAAAAAGTAATGCTCGAGGAGAAAAAAGTTGAAGAAAAACTGGGCGGGCATCGTATCGATCGCTTGGGTATACATGGTATCGACCTGTTAGATGAAGATATACTTGGCGAAGATATGGAAGATCTGCTTGACGAAGAAGATTGAATCCGTTCGCATCATATCGGTTATTAGGTGGAATTGAGTCAAGAGCTAACCGATAGGGGAGGATGTCATGAAAGGCTTCAGAAACGAAATAAAACATATATTTAAAACCGTGACGGTTTTGATCGCATTATTTGCCATGACGTTTGTATTGGCAGGCAGCGTATCTGCAGAAGTCATCGGTCCGTTTGGTAATTCAACAGTGGTGCAGGCGCCGAGCGGTGCAGCAGTTAGTCCGTTTGGGGTGCGGTCGGCGATCTTAAAGTCGTCCGACAACGAGTTCTTCAGGCCGAACCCGTTCTTCCAGCAGAACGCATTCTTCAGGCCGAGTCCGTTCTTAAATCAGAACCTGTTCTTCAGGCCGAACCCGTTCTTAAACCCCTTCTTTGGGGATGATCTGGATGACTTTGGTGTGAGGGAGAGGTTTGGTGATGACGATTAATCGGATGAGATTATGGTCCAGCCAGAAAT
>JACMKN010000218.1 GCA_014380135.1 Deltaproteobacteria bacterium | reverse complement strand
TGATGCCAGCTTTATAATTTGACCCAGACTGTCGCTGTCAAAGCTGTATGTTTTTCGGCAGAATTCACAGGTAACTGCAGCCCCGTCGTCTTCGTTTTGCATATTCGTCAGCTCCTTCGCCCCCATTGTAATCAGAGCCCGCTCGACCTTATCCTGAGAACAGCCGCAACGGAAATAAATGCCGTGGGTTTCAAGAACCGTATAGGGTATATCGCCAAAGATCTCCCGCAAGACACCTTCCGGACCCGCTTCTGTCAGCATTGAGGAAAGCGGTGGCAACCCGGATATTCGTTCCATGATCTTTTCCAGTTCGGTCTGATCGGTTCTTGGCAGCGCCTGAACCAGAAAGCCGCCGCAGACCGCGATCTGTCCGTTTTTATCCAGAGCGGCCCCCAAGCCGACCGCAGAAGGGGTCTGTTCGGATTCGGTCAGGTAGTAGGCCAGGTCGTCACCTATCTCGCTGCTGACCAGCTGCACCAAACCCTGATATGGCACCCCGCCGACCCCCAGATCTTTTGATACAGTCAGGAAGCCGGCCTTGCCGATCAAGCCGGCCACATTCCATTTGCCGTCCAGCGGTTCCACTTCGGCCGACGGATCGCCCGCGCAGCCGCAAACCGCTCCATCGCTGTCGGCTTCGATCAGCAGCTTGCGAAGCGGGCCGTTACCCTCAAACTTGAGAGCAGTCCGCTGACCCGTCTTCAGCAGCGCTCCCATCAGCGCGCCGCCAGCCAGAGCGCGCCCCATGGCAATACTTGCCGTTGCAGACGTTTTCTGGAGCAAACATACTTCACGCGCCAACTCACTGGCGTTGCAAGCCAGAACCCGAATACCGCCCGACAGGCATAACGCCCGAACCATCTGATCTGCCATGTTTTTTTACCCCTGCGAAGTTATTCCAGTACATCAACAGCTAATTATATACACCACCTCACGGCACAAAAAAAGCCGCATCTTTCGATGCGGCTTTTTTGTTCATTCGCGAAAAGCGAATTACTTTGCAACAGGAACAACAACAGCAGCAGCTTCTTCTTTCTTCACTTCTGGTTTCTTTACTTTCTTTGCTTTCTTTACTTTTTTAGCAGGCTTTGCTTCCGGCTTTACATCAGCAGCAGGAGCAGCGGCAGCAGCAGGAGCAGCAGCAGGAACAGCAGCAGGAGCAGAAGCGAAAGCAACAGCGGCGAAAGAAACAGCTACGAGGGCGGCTACGATTGTGGACAGAACTTTTTTCATTTGTACTACCTCCATGGAATGTGTTGATCGTATTATTGCAGAGCACATGCCAAAATCTGAAATCAGGTATAATGCAGTATTATCTTTCGGTTTTTAATTAAACCACTCATTAAGTGCACTGACTTTCCATACCTCATAAACAACCGGGCCCACCCCATATGCAGTATTTATAGGTATTTCAGGGCGATCTGTAATAATCGCGGAACCAATCCACAAATATTGCAAGACCGGTTTCAATCGTGGTCTCCGGCCTGAATCCGACCGCTTTCGACAAATCGTCTACGTCGGCACAGGTCACAAGCACCTCGCCGGGCTGCATCGGGAGCAAGTTTTTGCGAGCCTTCTTGCCGAGACATTCCTCAAGCACCTCAATAAAGCGGGCCAACTCAACCGGCTGATTGTTGCCGATGTTATAGATACGATAGGGCGCCGAACTGGTGGCCGGGTCGGGAGAAGCGGTGTTCCAGGAAGGATTCGCCTGCGGGACGCAGCCCGCAACACGAACAATTCCTTCCACGATATCATCGATATAGGTAAAGTCACGCTGCATGAGGCCATGGTTGAATACATCGATGGTCCGACCTTCCATGATCGCCCTGGCAAATGAGAAATATGCCATATCCGGTCGCCCCCACGGACCGTAGACCGTGAAAAACCGCAGTCCCGTGACCGGAATGCGGTACAGGTGGGCATAGGCATGCGCCATCAACTCGTTTGATTTTTTTGTCGCGGCGTAGAGTGATACAGGATGGTCGCAGGAGTGATGCTCCGAGAACGGCACCGTACCATTGGCACCGTACACCGAACTGGAGGAGGCATAAACAAGGTGCTTGACACCTGCGTGGCGGCACCCCTCCAGCACGTTCATAAATCCGGTGATATTGCTGTCAATGTAGGCGTGCGGATTCTGTAGCGAGTAGCGGACCCCGGCCTGGGCAGCGAGATGGATCACGATATCGAACTGTTCTGCCCGAAACAGGCCCTCGACAACATCCCGTTCTTCCAGTCCGGCCCGAACAAAGCTGAAACCGCTCAGACCCTGCAGTATCCTCAAGCGTGACTCTTTCAGAGAGACATCATAATAGTCATTCAGATTATCAAGCCCGCTGACCTGATACCCCAGCTCAAGCAGACGCCGTGCCAGATGGAATCCGATAAAACCGGCCGCCCCTGTCACCAGGATCCTGCCCCTGCCTATCAGGTCTGAGAGAGTCCCACAGCGGCATTCCTGCGGCGTCACTATATTATCTTGTGTATATTCAGTTTTCATACCCGCGACAATAGCATTCAAAAACTACCCTCGTCAACCAACCCCGCTAAACGGGAAGAGCCAATTGCAGCATTATCAATCACCCTTCACAGAAACGTCACCGCCAGCCAGTAACAAAGCATTCCAACCAGTACGGTCCCGGCCAGAGAGCGGGTCTTGAGTGCAAAAAACAGTGTCGGAATTGCGGCGATCAATTCCGGCTTGCCCAACAAGATGACGCGCGGGTCGCCCTGTGCAAAAAGGGTCGGAGCGATCAGCGCGCTCAGAATCGCCGCCGGAATCAGCTCCAGCCATTCGGCCAGCCAGACCGGCAGTTTCCGCCGCGACAGCAGCACCAGCGGCAGCATACGCGGCAGATAGGTCACCACCCCCATCGCCAGTATCAGGTATAGATAGTCGCGACTGCTCATACCACATCTTTCCTTTTCCGGATCCGTTTCAGCACGAAGCCACCCGTAGCCGCCAGACAGGAGGACACAATCACGTAGGCATTGCCCGGCAGCCAGATATAGGCCAGCAGTGAGCAGACTGCCGCTATCAGCGCCGTGACGACAAAAATACGGCCGCGCAGCTGGAACACCAGCAGACAGAGAAACATGCCGGTCAGCGCATAATCGATACCGAAGGCACCGGCAGGGATGAACTGCCCCAGATAGGCGCCGGCCACGGTGCTGATGATCCAGACCGCATTGGTTGACTGGTTGAGTGTCAGGGCGCTGCGGCGGTCCCACTCTCCACTCGAGAAGCGAGCCATGTTGACGGCAAAACTCTCGTCGGTGACACCATAGGCAAAGATAGCCAGAAAGCGGCGGGACACACCTGGGAAATGGACCGCCAAGGCAGAACTCATCAGCAGGTGTCGCAGGTTGACCATGAAGGTTGTGGCGACGATGGCCGACAAGGAGGCCCCGGCCCCGATCATCGCCACGGCAATGAACTGGGAACCGCCGGCAAAAACCAGAATAGACATAATGGCAATCTGCCAGGGGAGTAGTCCCACCTTCTGGGCCAATACCCCCAGCGAGAGGCCGATCGGCAGGAACCCGAGGCAGACTGGCCAGGCCGCCGCCAGACCGGCGCGTACGGCAGCAACCCGCTT
>JACMKN010000217.1 GCA_014380135.1 Deltaproteobacteria bacterium | reverse complement strand
CAGATGAACCGGCTCCTTAATCTCTCCTGGAACCATGACCTTCCGGGCGAGGACATGAAGGAAGGAATCTGGCAGCCGGCGGTCGACATCTATGAGACGGCAGACTCGATCGTCATCAAAGCCGAATTGCCGGATGTGGACCAGAAGGATATCGATGTCCGTATTGAAGACAACACCCTCATCCTGAGAGGGGAGCGCAAACATGAGGATGATGTCAAAAAAGAAAACTATCACCGCATCGAACGCTACTTCGGAACATTCCAGCGCAGCTTCACACTGCCGGCAACGATCAATCAGGAGCAGGTCGAAGCCAACTGTGACAAGGGCGTTTTGACCATTACCCTGCCCAAAAACGAAGGAACCAGACCGAAGCAGATCAGCATCAAGGTAAAATAAACCGCCTTCCCAAACTGGTCAGGTCATGTACGGGAACCGTTGAAATCCGGTTTCCGTACGCTTTTCAGATGCTTCCCCCTTTCATTTCAGGAACTCTCGCCGCCACATCCACACCCGCGACATTATCCTGCTGCAACCCCTCCCTGAACAGTCCGATCCGCAACCATCCACTTTATCAAAAATAAAAAATTTTATTATAGATAAATAAACATTGACTTTTATTTTCAATCAACTATTTTGACACAAGTAAATATTGTTGTTTTAGAACTATTGTTTGTCTTGAGCAAACAACAATAAAGGATACGGGACTTTGCAAACGTATTATCTGTAAATGCTCTATTTTTTAGCGAGGTTGCATGTCGGAATACAATATCGGAGCCAAGATAAAAATACTGCGTCGGGCAAAAAAAATGACGCTTCAGGATGTAGCCAATGAAACAGGGTTTTCGACCGCACTCCTCTCACAGATAGAAAACAACAATGTTTCTCCGCCCATAGCCACGCTCTCCAAGATCGCCCATTTTTTTGATGTAAAAATCGGGCATTTTTTCAACGAGAGCGAAGAGGAATGCCGCTTTGAAATTCTTCGCGCTGACGAGCGCACCATTATTCCAAGGGTTGTTTCACAGGACGGCACCAACCATGGCTATTTCTACGAATCACTGTCCGTTCGCAAAAAGAACAAGAGGATGGATCCTTTTCTCCTGACACTCAACGAGAAGGTCACCAACACCGATACTTACAGCCACAACGGAGAAGAATTCATCTTTGTCATGAGAGGCTCGGCCGAACTGTTGCTCGATGACCGGCGCATTGTCCTCAACGAAGGAGACAGTGTCTATTTTGATGCCAATCTCAAACACCGCCTGCTTTCATCGGGGTGTGACGAGGTCAGGGTCATGGTGGTGGTGATGAGATGATCTGCAGGCGCGTTCAGGCGCCAAACAGCGGCGAAGAAGTCCGAACAGTTCGTGCAGCTGAAAACTGATGTTTCAGCAAACATATTCAATAAGGAGTCTAAATGAACATTCACGAATACCAGGCCAAAGCGATTTTAAGAGAGTTCGGCGTGCCGGTTCCCGATGGTCACGTCTGCTACAACAGCGCCGGCGCCCGCGAATGGGCCAAGCGCCTGGGCGAGGGGCCCTGGGTGGTCAAGGCCCAGATCCATGCCGGCGGCCGCGGCAAGGGGGGCGGCGTCAAACTGGCCCGCAGCGCCGACGAGGTGCGTTTGATCTCCCGCGAGATGCTGGGCATGACGCTGCGCACCCATCAGACCGGGCCGGAAGGCAAACTGGTTACCCGCGTACTGGTGGAAAACGGCTGCAACATAGCATCCGAGCTGTACGTCAGTCTGGTGGTTGACCGCGGCACCTCCAAAGTTACTGTGATGGCCTCCACCGAAGGGGGCATGGACATCGAAGAGGTCGCCGCCAAAACCCCCGAGAAGATCTTCACCGAAACGATCGACCCGCTGGTCGGCCTGACCGCCTTCCAGTGCCGCAAGATCGCCTTCAGCCTGGGACTGGGCGGCAAGCTGGTGGGCAAAGCGGTCGCGGTACTGCAGGGGCTCTACAAAACCTTTATCTCCTGCGACTGCTCCATGCTGGAGATCAACCCGCTGGTAATCACCAGTGAGGAGAACCTGATCTGCCTGGACGCCAAATTCGGCTTCGACGACAACGCCGTCTTCCGCCACCCCAAACTGAGCGACATGCGCGACTACGACGAAGAGGACGCCAACGAGGTGGAAGCCTCCCAGCATGACCTCTCCTACATCTCGCTGACCGGCAACATCGGCTGCCTGGTCAACGGCGCCGGACTGGCCATGGCCACCATGGACATCATCAAACACTACGGCGGCGATCCGGCCAACTTCCTGGACGTGGGGGGCGGAGCCACCATCGAGCGGGTCACCGAAGCCTTCAAGCTGATCCTGTCCGACAAGAACGTCAAAGGCATCCTGGTCAACATCTTCGGCGGCATCATGAAATGCGACATCATCGCCACCGGCGTGGTGGAAGCCGCCAAGCAGGTCTCCCTGCAGGTGCCGCTGGTTGTGCGTCTGGAAGGCACCAACGTGGCCCGCGGCAAGGAGATCCTGGCCGAGAGCGGCCTGAACATCGTAGCCGCTGACGGCATGGCCGACGCAGCCCAGAAGATCGTAGCCGCAGTGGAAGGAGGCAGCATATGAGCATCATGATCAATAAAAACACCAGAGTCATTACCCAGGGCATTACCGGCGCCACCGGTCTGTTCCACGCCCAGGGGGCCCGCGAGTACGGCACACTGATGGTGGGGGGCGTAACCCCCGGTAAGGGGGGCACGGTCATCGACGGCTTTCCGGTCTTCGACACGGTCAAGGATGCGGTCGAAAAAACCGGCGCCACCGCCTCGGTCATCTACGTACCGCCCCCCTTCGCGGCCGACTCGATCATGGAAGCTGTCGACGCCGGAATAGAACTGGTCTGCTGCATCACCGAAGGCATCCCGGTCCTGGACATGGTCAAGGTCAAACAGTACATGAAGGGCAGGAAAACAAGACTGGTCGGGCCCAACTGCCCGGGCGTTATCACCCCCGGTGAATGCAAGATCGGCATCATGCCCGGTTACATCCATAAAGCGGGCAAGGTCGGCGTGGTATCCCGCTCCGGCACATTGACCTATGAAGCGGTCTGGCAGTTGACCTGTCTCGGCCTGGGCCAATCCACCTGCGTCGGCATCGGCGGAGACCCGGTCAACGGCACCAACCACCTGGACGTGCTGCGACTGTTCGAGGCCGACCCGGATACCGAAGCGGTGATCATGATCGGCGAGATCGGCGGCACCTCGGAAGAAGATGCGGCCCGGTTCGTAAAAGAGCATATGACCAAACCGGTGGCGGCCTACATCGCCGGGCTTACGGCGCCTCCCGGCAAGCGCATGGGCCATGCCGGCGCGATCATCTCGGGCGGCAAGGGCACGGCCGCCGAGAAGGTGGCGATACTGAAGGAATGCGGCATCAGCGTGGCGGCCAGCCCGGCCGAGATGGCCCAGGCGCTGCTGAAGATCTATAAACCTTAAACAAAATGAACTATTACCCTGAACCTACAAAATAGGAGAATAAACAACATGAGCAAAAAAATGGACGCACTCGAATATCATTCGATGGGCCGCAAAGGCAAGATCGAAGTCATCTCCACCAAACCGTGCCAGACGGCGGCCGACCTTTCGCTGGCCTATTCGCCCGGCGTGGCCGAACCCTGCCTGGCGATCCAGCAGAATCCCGAGGACGCCTACAAATACACCGCCAAGGGCAACCTGGTGGCGGTCGTCTCCAACGGCACCGCCGTGCTGGGGCTGGGCAACCTGGGCGCCCTGGCCGGCAAGCCGGTTATGGAGGGCAAGGGCATCCTCTTCAAACGCTTTGCCGACATCGACGTCTTCGACATCGAACTGGACACCGAGGATCCCGATGAGATCATCAAGGCCTGCCAGCTCCTGGAGCCGACCTTCGGCGGCATCAACCTGGAGGACATCAAGGCTCCCGAATGCTTCTACATCGAGGAAACCCTCAAGAAGACCATGAAGATCCCGGTCTTTCACGACGACCAGCACGGCACCGCCATCATCTCGTCGGCCGCCCTGATCAACGCCCTGTACCTGGTTGACAAGAAGATCGAAGACATCCGCATCGTGGTCAACGGGGCCGGCGCCTCGGCCAACTCCTGCGCCAAGCTGGCCATCGCCCTGGGGGTCAAGCCCAACAACATGATCATGTGCGACACCAAGGGTGTCATCTACAAGGGACGAACAGAGGGGATGAACCCCTACAAGGAGCTCTTCGCCGCCGACACCCACTTCCGCACCCTGGAAGAGGCGGCCGCCGGAGCCGACGTCCTGTTCGGGCTTTCCGCCAAGGGAGCCTTCACCAAAGAGATGGTCGCCAGCATGGCCCCCAACCCGGTCATCTTTGCCATGGCCAATCCCGATCCGGAAATCACCCCGGAAGACGCCCATGCCGTCCGCAACGACGTGATGATCGCCACCGGCCGTTCCGACTACCCCAACCAGGTCAACAACGTGCTCGGTTTCCCCTTCATCTTCAGGGGAGCACTGGACTGTCGTGCCAGCTGCATCAACGAAGAGATGAAACTGGCAGCCGTCCACGCTCTGGCGCAGTTGGCCCGCGAAGAGGTGCCCGACACCGTCAGCAAGGCCTACGGAAATGTCAAGTTTGCTTTCGGACGCGACTACATCATCCCCAAGCCCTTTGACCCGCGGGTATTGCTGCATGTTGCCCCGGCCATCGCCCGGGCCGCCATGGAGAGCGGCGTCGCCCGTCAACCGATCGAAGACATGGCCAAATACATCGAGCATCTTGAATCGACCCAGGGCAAATCCAAAGAGATCATGCGCATGGTCATCAACAAGGCCAAGAGTGATCCCAAGACGATCGTCTTCCCCGAAGGTGACAACGAAAAGATCATCAGGGCGGCCCAAACACTGGTGGAGGAGGGCATTGCCAAACCGATCCTGATCGGCGACAAAAAGAAAATCGAACAGAAGATGGCTGAACTTAATATCGAGTTGGATGTGCCGATTGTTGATCCGACCGACTCGGAGCTGACCGAGAAATATGCTGAAGAGCTCTACAACCTGCGGCAGCGCAAGGGCCTGACCCTCTCCGAATCGGGACGCATCCTGCGCCGCAAGTCGCGCACCCATTTCGGCTCCATGATGGTGCGCATGGGGGATGCCGACGCCCTGCTGGGTGGTATTGACACCCACTATCCGGAAACGATCCGCCCGGCCCTGGAGGTGATCGGCAAACAGCAGGGACTAAACAGCGTGCATGGCCTCTACATGATGGTTTTCAAAAACGATGTCTACTTCCTGGCCGATACGACCGTCACGATCGACCCGACCGCCGAGGAACTGGCCGAGACCGCCATCCTGGCGGCCGAGAAGGTCCGCATGCTGGACATCGAACCGCGGGTGGCGATGCTCTCCTTCTCCAACTTCGGTTCGGTCAACCACCCCCAGTCCAAAAAGGTCAGACGGGCGGTGGAGATCGTCAAGGAACGGGCACCGGAGCTGATCGTGGAAGGCGAGATGCAGGCCGATACGGCCGTTGTTCCCGAACTTCTGGAGGGTTTCACTTTCTCGAAACTCAAGACAAATGCCAACATCCTGATCTTCCCCGACCTGAACTCGGGCAACATCTGCT
>JACMKN010000216.1 GCA_014380135.1 Deltaproteobacteria bacterium | reverse complement strand
ATGAAGATCAGCCAGGCGAAGATCAGGTTGAATACGGGACCGGCCATGACGATGGCGATGCGGGCCAGCACCGGCTTGTGGGCGAAGGAGCGCGACTTTTCTTCTTCGGTCAGTTCACGCATAACCGGTTCAGCCGTTTTGGTCGCTGCGGTCTCTTCACCTGCGGGCGGATGATGCGACTCTCCGCCTTCGATAATACCGCCTTCGCCGAACATCTTGACATAGCCTCCCAACGGGAAGGCCGAGAGCAGATATTCCGTTTCGCCGATTTTTTTACCAAACAGCTTGGGACCGAAGCCGAGCGAAAATTTTTCCACGCTGACACCCAACATCTTGGCGAACAGAAAGTGCCCCAGTTCATGAACAAATATCAGAACTCCCAGTACAATAATTGCGTAAACTACCATCATATCAATTCACCATTTCCCGGCAGATTTCGCGAGCCGTTTCCCTGCTCCAGAGATCGACCTTCAGAACTTCTTCGATTGATCCAATTTCATGCGCAGTGTGGGCATCCATGGTCCGCTCGATGGTTTCGGCAATCTGGACGAAACCAATCCGACCATCCAGGAATGCATCAACAGCGACCTCATTGGCAGCATTCATGACAGCCGGCATGCTTTCTCCGTCTTTGATGGCACGATAGGCCAGGCCAAGGCACGGGAATTTATTCATATCCGGCTTGAAAAACGTCAACCCCGAGAAAGTTGTCAGATCAAGCGGCTGCACTCCGGTCGAAACCCGTTCCGGATATGAAAGCGCATAGGCGATGGGAGCCTTCATATCGGGAGTTCCAAGTTGAGCAATGACACAGCCATCCACATATTCGACCATCGAGTGAATGATGCTTTGAGGGTGAATATTGACGTTGATCTTCTCCACATCCGTATCGAACAGCCAGCGGGCCTCCAGCACCTCCAGCCCCTTGTTCATCATCGTAGCGGAATCGATCGTGATCTTCTTGCCCATGCTCCAGTTGGGGTGATTGAGCGCATCCCGGACCGTCACCCTTTTCAACTGTTCAACCGGTGTATTCAGAAAAGGACCGCCGGACGCGGTCAGAATTATTCTCTGAATATCGGCGCTGCGGTGCCCTTCGATGGACTGGAAGACGGCGCTGTGCTCACTGTCGACGGGATAAAGGCGCACGCCATATTCCGCTACCATATCCATGAAGAGGTGACCGGCGGTGACCAGCGTCTCCTTGTTGGCCAGTGCTATATCCTTTTTGGCACGGATAGCAGCGGCCGTGGGCACCAGACCGGCAGCGCCGACAATTGCGGCAACCACCATCTCGGTCTCGTCGGCGGTCGCTGCAGCGACCAGGCCTTCCACACCGCCCAGAATGGCGACATCCAGTCCACTGCACATCTCCATCAGGCGCGCGACATCATCAACTGAAGCAACTGCAGCTATACGAGGCGCAAATTCTCTGATCTGACGTGCAAACAGCTCCAGATTTTTGCCGGCAGTCAGGGCGACAACCCGGAAGCGGTCAGGATGAGCCGAAACAATTTCCAGGGTGCTCACACCGATGGAACCGGTCGAGCCGAGGATCGTAATATTTTTCATGAGTTATCCCTTGAAAAAATAGATGGTGTAGTAATAGGCAACCGGAGCGGCGAAGAGGATACTGTCCAGACGGTCGAGCACCCCGCCGTGGCCTGGGATGATCGTCCCGGAATCCTTGACGCCGAAGCTGCGCTTGAGCAGCGACTCGAAAAGGTCGCCGACTTGGCCAAGAATCCCGATGACAAGCGCAGTGGCAAAAACATCTACGAACGTCAACTGGGGGAAAAAAGTGAACTTGGCCAGCAGCGTGCCGCAGACACTGCCTGCCAGGCCACCCAGCGAACCTTCGATACTCTTTTTGGGGCTGACCAGCGCATAGAGTCTGGTCTTGCCGAAGGCGCTGCCGGTGTAGTAGGCGGCCGAGTCGTTGGTCATAACGATCAGCATGATCACCAGCAGCCATTGGATGCCGTAGGGAGTCTGACGAATCAGGACAAGATGCATCAGCAGAAACGGAATGTAGAGAAAAGCCAGCAGGGCGTACGCCACCTCTCGGGCAGCATCGGCAATATTCCGGATGCGAAACAGAAACAGCAGTGCAAACGCCAGAAAAAGGACGCCGACTGCAGCAAGAGTAAAACGATCGCTGGCAGCAAAAGGGGTAAATACAAGAGCCGCACCGGACAGTGCCGCCAGCCGGCCTTCGGTCTTCCGGTCCGGGAGCGCCATGCGATAAAATTCAGTAATGCCGATGCAGGAAAAAACGGCCAGCAGAGACGCAAAAAGGAGCGCGCCCCCCTTCACGATTATCAGGATAACAACCGGTAGCAGGATCAGTGCGGTTATCAGGCGTTTAATAGGCCGCCCCTTTGCGTTGTTATCTGGTCGCTGGTTTTGCCGAAACGGCGTTCGCGGGACTGAAAGTCGGCCAGCGCCTTGTGCAGTTCGTTAATGGTAAAATCAGGCCAGTTGGTTTCAGTGAAATAGAGTTCGGTATAGGCCAATTGCCACAGCAGGAAATTGCTGATGCGCATCTCACCGCTGGTACGGATCAGAAAATCCGGGTCGGGCAGTCCGCCGGTATCCAGATAAGTGCCGAATACATCGGTTGTGATTGTCTCCGGCGTCAGTTTCCCGGCCACCACATCACGGGCCATCCTGGCGGCGGCTGCACTCAGTTCCTGGCGACCACCGTAGGAAAGCGCCAGGGTCAGCACCATACCGGTATTGCCGGCGGTCTGACTGATGGCGCTGTCAAGGGTTTCATTAACGTCGTCCGGCAGGTCACAGCGATTGCCGATGACGTTGTAGCGGATATTCTTGCGCATCATGCGCGCCGTTTCCTGGCGGATATACTTCTTCAGCAGCGCCATCAGGGCTCGCACCTCCAGAGCCGGTCTGGACCAGTTTTCGGAAGAAAAAGCGAACAGGGTCAGATATTTGATACCCAGCTGCGAAGCCTGCTCTACCACCATCTTGACCGTCTCGGCGCCGCGCTGATGGCCGACGACACGCTTGAGCATGCGCTGCTGCGCCCAACGGCCGTTGCCGTCCATGATAACCGCCAGGTGAACCGGCAGTTTGTCGAGATCAAGCGGCTCCATCAGACTTCCATGACCTCTTTTTCCTTGTGAGCCACGGCCTCGTCCATCCTGGCCTCAAAACCCTTTGTGATTTCCTGAACATCCTTTTCAAGCTTTTTCAACTCATCCTCGGTGACAACCTTGTCCTTTTCAAGCTTTTTAAGTTTGTCGATAGCGTCTCGCCGGATATTCCTGAGAGCGATCTTGTCCTCTTCAGCCTTTTTCTTGAGGTCCTTGACAATCTCCTTACGGCGCTCTTCGGTCAGAGGAGGCAGATTCAGACGAATGGTCTTACCGTCATTGGAGGGAGTCAGACCGATGTTTGAATTCATGATGGCCTTCTCAATGGCCGGAATGATCTTGGCCTCCCAGGGAGAGATGGTAATCGTGCGCGGCTCGGGAACAGCCAGAGTGGCGACCTGACTGACTGAAGAAAGATTGCCGTAATAATCTACCTTAACCGAGTCCAGAATACTGGTGCTGGCACGTCCGGTGCGGATCTTCTGGAATTCGTTTTTCAGCACCCCCAGAGTTTTTTCCATATTGGACTTCATATCATCAAGCACGTTTTTTGGCATACTTACGCTCCTTGTACGATGGTGCCGATTTCTTCACCACTGATGACCTTTTTGATATTTCCTTCCGTCGTCAGGTCAAAGACGATGATCGGGAGGTTATTATCCATGCAAAGCGATATTGCTGTGGCATCCATCACCTGCAGTCCCTTTTTGAGAACATCGATATAGGTCAGACTGTCGAGTTTCACCGCATCGGGATCCTTCTTGGGATCGGCGGTATAGACACCATCGACCTTGGTCCCCTTCAGGATGACCTGGGCGCTGATCTCCATTGCACGCAGACTGGCAGCCGTATCGGTGGTGAAATAAGGATTGCCGGTGCCGGCACCGAAGATCACGACCCGTCCCTTTTCCAGATGCCGCATGGCGCGACGACGGATATATGGCTCCGCGACTTCCTGCATGGCAATGGCGGACTGGACTCGGGTGGATACGCCCTGCTTCTCAAGGGCATCCTGCATGGCCAGAGAGTTGATCACGGTGGCCAGCATCCCCATGTAGTCGGCGCTGGTGCGATCCATGCCCTTGGAGGAGGCGGCCAGCCCACGAAATATATTGCCGCCGCCAATCACGAGCGCCAGCTGGACACCCATGTCTACGACCTCTTTGATCTCGCGGGCGATAGTGTTGATGGTCTGGGGATCAATACCGTAACCCTGATCACCGGCCAGTGACTCACCGGAAAGTTTCAGAAGTACTCGCTTAAAAGACTGCCTGCTCATGACACACCTCTTTCTGGAGATGGTAATAAAAAAGCCGGCCTGTGTGGGCCGGCTCGGTTAAGTATTAGAGGCCGGCTGCTGCCGCCACCTCGGCGGCAAAGTCGGATTCCTTCTTTTCAAGTCCCTCACCCAGGACAAACTTGGCGAAACGGGTGACGGTAATGGTCGTGCCGAGCGCCTTGCCGGTTTCAGCGGCATACTGCTGGATCGTCTTGTCGGTGTCCTTGACAAACTGCTGCTCCACCAGGCAGATATCGGCATAAAACTTGTTGATCTGACCATCGATGATTTTCTCGATGATCTTGTCCGGCTTGCCGGATTCGCGGGCCTTGGTGCGGTAAATCTCTTTTTCGCGCTCAAGCACATCCACGCTGACATCATCACGTTTTACATACAGCGGCGATGCGGCGGCCGTGTGCATCGCGACATCCTTGACAAAGGCGGCAAAACGCTCATCCCTGGCGGCGACCTCATTATCGCAGGTAGCTTCAACAAGCACGCCGATCTTGCCGCCGGCGTGAATGTATGTGCCGACAGCACCGGCACCCGGAACTTCAAAAGTGCTGAAACGCCGAATCTGCATGTTCTCGCCGATAACGGCAATGGCTTCACTCAGCAAGGTCTGGATTGATTTGCTGCTGTCACCGACATAGGCTTGTGTGAAAAGCTCTTCGACGGAGGCGGGTGCAGCCTGCAGGATGTGATTGGCCACGTCATTTACAAATGCCTGAAACTTGTCGTTCTTGGCTACGAAGTCGGTTTCGCTGTTGATCTCAAGCAGAACGCCCTTGTTGCCGCTGGCGGAAAGAGCAGCTACGACCATGCCTTCGGTTGCTGTTCGGCCGGATTTTTTGGAAGCAGCGGCCAGACCTTTTGTCCGCAGGAAGTCAACTGCCTGCTCAAAATCACCGCCGGTTTCCTCAAGCGCCTTCTTGCAATCCAACATACCGGCGCCGGTTGATTTTCTTAATTCACTGATTTGCGCAGCTGTTACAGCCATTCTATCCTCCCATCCCTCAACAGGAATTGAAATTTGTGTTTATTCGCCTGCTACTTCTGCGACAACTTCGTCGGGTGCATACTCGTCAGCGCCTTCGGTATCGGTCTGCAGGGTTGCGTTGCGAGCCTGAAGTCCCTCGAGGACGGCATCAGCCATCTTGGCGGACAGCAGACGGATGGCGCGGATGGCGTCATCGTTGCCGGGAATGACGTAATCGATAGGATCTGGATCGCAGTTGGTATCTACAACAGCCACAACCGGAATGCCAAGTTTGTTGGCTTCCTGAACGGCAATTTCTTCGTTCTTCGGGTCAATTACAAAAATGACACCGGGAAGCTTGTTCATGGTTTTGATGCCGCCCAGTGTTTTCTGCAGTTTTTCACGATCACGCTCAAACTGCAGCGCTTCTTTTTTGGTGTAAGCTTCGATGGTGCCGTCCTCGAACATCGCGTCGATCTTCTTGAGACGATCGATACTCTGCTTGACGGTCGAAAAGTTGGTCAGCATGCCACCCAGCCAGCGCTGATTGACATAATGCATGCCGCATCGTGCAGCCTCTTCGGCTACCGAGTCCTGGGCCTGTTTCTTGGTGCCGACGAAAAGCACGGTGTTGCCGCCTTGGGCAGCATCCTTGACAAAACTGTAGGCGGATTTGAAGTAGCGGACGGTTTTCTGCAGGTCGATGATGTAGATGCCGTTACGTGCCCCGAAAATATAGGGCTTCATCTTGGGGTTCCAGCGCTTGGTCTGGTGACCGAAATGGACACCAGCTTCCAACAGTTCTTTCATACTGATACTTGACATGCTTTTCTCCTTTGGTTTTTCCTCCGCCCCCACCGAATCCCCGCCAGCCTTAGGGACACCGCCGGATCTGTCAGGGGCGTGTGAATTGAATAGCGGGAATTTATAGCACGTCGCTTCGCTGGAGATCAAGCAAAAATACGAGTTTTACCAATCAAAGGCCCCCACCGGGCAATTCTCCACACACCGACCGCAGCAGGCACATCGCTCTTCGCACAACAACACTGCGTTTTTACGGTGACCGACGGTTTCAAGCGTGATGATTTTCAGCGGACAGGCGGCTACACAACGGCCGCAACCGCTGCAGCGGGCAACATTGATTGATGGAACAGGCGGTGAGCCTATAGTCCCAGATCCAGCTGTTTCCATGTGAACTCGGGTTTAGACTGTTTGCGCGAAAAGGGGTAATAGCGGGGGCATTTGGCAACTACGGCGTTGGCCACCTGCTTGCAGGTACGGCGGCACGAACTGCAGAGCTTGTTGGGTGACGGGCGGTTTGATGTTTGTTTTAGTTTTTGTTTTTGTTTTTGTCTGCTTTTCATAGTCTACCGTACAAACCTCCGAGGCCCTGCCGGCCCCGGAGATTTCAATTATTGCACCGGGAAATATCTATCCGACGAACTGCACCCAACCAAACTCATCCGGCAGCCTGCCGGTCTGAATGCCTGTCAACGTATCATAAAATTTTTGTGTGATTTCGCCCACCTGTCCACCGGTCAAAGATAACACCTCATCTTTGTAGCAGAGCTTGCCAACCGGCGTGATAACGGCAGCAGTACCGCTGCCGAACGCTTCCGTAACCTTGCCGGCGCGGATATCCGCCATCAGGTCGTTCACATCTATCTGGCACTCCTCAACCTCGTATCCGAGCGTTGGAGCCAACCGGATAACTGAATCCCTGGTCACACCGGACAGGATCGATCCGTTCAGCGGAGCGGTGACAATCTTTTTCCCGTAGGCGAAAAAAATGTTCATCGCGCCGACTTCTTCAATATAGCGCCGCTCCCTGCCGTCCAGCCAGAGCACCTGATCGTAGCCCTTTTTCTTGGCCTCCATACCAGCCTTGAGTGAACTGGCATAATTGCCGCCGGTTTTGGCCTCGCCGGTACCGCCCGGCACGGCACGCACATAATGATCCTCAACCAGAATGCTGACCGGCTTGAAACCGGCCGCATAATAGGCTCCCACCGGAGAAAGAATCGCGTAGAAGTAATAGTGATTGGAAGGATGGACCCCCAGAACCGGCTCCACAGCTATCATGGTCGGACGAATATAAAGCGAAGTGCCGGGAGCGGTCGGAATCCAGCCTTTTTCCAATTCGACCAGCTTCTTGATGCCGTCAATAAACGTTTCCTCCGGCAGAGCAGGCATGCAGATGCGGTCGCCGGATTGATTGAAGCGACGGGCATTCATCTCCGGACGAAACAGGGCGACGCGGCCGTCAGCCCATTTATAAGCCTTGAGCCCTTCGAAGATCTCCTGGGCATAGTGAAAAACCGTACAGGCCGGGTCAAGCACGAAGGGGGCATACGGCTCGATACGGGCATCGCACCATCCCTGCCCGGCTTTCCACTCGACCATCAGCATGCGGTCGGTAAAAATCCTTCCAAAACCGAGCTGGGACTCGTCTTTTATTTTTTCTTTCATTTTCTCTGCGGGCAAAGAATGTACTTTGATGTCCATGAGTATACCTCCGGCGGTTGTTTCAAAGCAGCGTAATTTCGATCTGTCAATATATCCAACCAGCCAGCTGCTGGCAAGTGTTTATACCGAATTTTGTAATTATGCGTCTGTAATCCGATGCTTTATTTCACTGATATTCTGCCCTGAAAACAGCTGCCGATGAAAAAAACCGCCACCCGACCAGCCGGAAAAGATGTATACTAAAAATACTAAGAGTTACAGTGATTCCAGCCAGATAAACTTCATTCACTGTAACGGGAGGTGTGCTATGAGAGGACGTGAAATCGTTTCGGATTTGGATGCGCGGCGAACAGACAACCATCACTTCGTAAAATGGTGGCGAAAAGAAGAGGATTTTCTCGATTACGACCTGATCGACAGGTTTATCGACAACACTACCGGCGGAGAAGAGATCGGAGGCCTGGATCTTCTGACAATGGACGATATGTGGCATGAAATCGAGCGGGTTTGCGGCACGCAGGTAAGGCGTGTGCTTGACGCTTCCGGTAACAAGGTGGAGTGGGTACATAAGGGGAAATCCGGCATTACAAACCACGTCTGTGCCTACACGCCCGAGTCACTGATGGAAATTTTTGATACTGAGACGCGCGGAAACCCGGTCGATTCGTAAGTTGAACTGCAGAATATGCGCTTCAATGTAGCCCATGAATCTTCGCAAACCACCTCCCCCGCACCTTCCTTTGTCAGGTGAAGTTTAAAAGCTTGTTCCTGATAAGGGCCAAAAGGGGGAGTTTTTTTCTCGGATGATAGGATGTATTGTTTTGGTAGCACCAAGAGGGGGGTAGCTGTGAACAAAACGCCTGACCTGATTATTCTCGGTTCCGGCTCAACCGCCTTTGCGGCTGCGTTGAGGGCTGCCTCTTACGGAGCGCGGGTAATGATGTTCGAAAAGAGTGTCATGGGGGGCACCTGTATCAACTGGGGCTGCATACCCAGCAAGACGCTGATAAACGCGGCCCTGTTCAGACATGAGGCTGGCTTGGGAGCAGCCTTGGGGGTGTTGCCTGACGGTCTGCGTGGTGATGTTGATTTCGGCAGATTGTCTGCCCATCGTGAGCGTGTTGTCCACAAGCTTCGCCAGGAACGCTATCTGGATGTATTGCGGGACGTTCCCGGCATGGAACTGGTCAAAGGGGCGGCTCGTTTCGTTGACAGCCGCACGGTTGAAACAGTGGAAGAACGCTACCGCTGTGAAAAGTTTTTGATAGCCGTGGGTGGCAATCCGCGCATACCTCTGATTCAGGGGATTGAAGGAAGCGGTTATCTTACCAGCCGCAGCGCGCTGCTGATGAAGAAGCTCCCTGCCTCTCTGATCATTATCGGCGGAGGAGTGATTGCTGTCGAGATGGGGCAGATGTTCCATCGTTTGGGATGCAAGGTAACCATCCTTGAACATGGGCCGCGTCTGTTACCGACAATAGAGCGGGAGCCGGCCGAAGCGCTGCAGCAGGCTCTCGTCGATGAGGGGCTCGTGATTGTGCCGAATGCCGCATATTGTACTGTGGAAGGTCGGGGTGGATCCTGTGTTGTAACCGCCGATGTGAACGGCGTGCACCATGTCTATAGTGCGGAGCGGCTGTTGCTGGCCGTGGGAACTGAGCCGGCCACACGTGGCATCGGGCTGGAAAAAGCGGGCGTTGCAGTGGACGACAAAGGATTTGTTTCAACCGATCGTTTTATGCGCACCGCCGTTTCTGGTATCTGGGCCGCCGGAGACGTGACCGGCAGGATGATGATCGCCACGGTCGGAGCACGGGAGGCGACTGTCGCTGTAGATGACATGTTTGACCGTGGCTGTGGCTGCTCCATGGAGTATCTGGCGGCGCCGATGGCCATCTTTACCGACCCGGAAATCGGCTGTATCGGTCACACCGAAGAAAGCGCCCGATTGGCCGGTTTCAATGTCGTTGTAAACGTCATGCCGGTCAGCGCGATCCCCAAGGCGCACGTTACCGGAAGCAGACAGGGTGTCATCAAGATGGTCGCCGATCGATTCAGCGGCAGGATACTGGGGGTTCACCTGGCATGCCAGCGCGGGGCCGAACTGATCAATGAAGTCTCACTGGCATTGTGGTTCAAGGCGACGGTGGACGATCTGGCCGGCACGATGCACGTTTATCCGTCGATGAGTGAAGGTCTCAAACTGTGCGCCCAGGGCTTCGACAGCGACATCAGCAGGCTCTCCTGTTGTGCGGAACCACGGCTGCCACACAGATCATAGATTTCCCGCCATACCAAGTTACAATCAAAATGAGTACTAGGCGGCAAGGAGAGTGACGACGAAGGCGTACAAACAGTACGTTGAGGAGTCACCGACGCAGCCAACAACGTAATCGTTTGATTGCGACTTGGTATCAGACAGTTTTCATGTCTACATCCGCCAGGTTATCCTAATCTGTAAAATCCTGGTTGACAAAACCAAACCAATCTGTTTTATTGCCGCCATACTCGTGCGTAACTATTCAGAATAACTGAATTATTTTAGTTTTGCTAAATTTTTAGTATTACTGTAAATGTTATTTTTATAGCTGTTAAAAATCAAAAACCAAACAGCGGGGGAAATTCATGCAGAAACACAAATTCCGTAAAGTCATGGCCGCCAATCGCGGCGAGATCGCCATCCGCATCTTCCGCGCCTGCACCGAGCTGGGTATCGGCACGGTGGCAATCTACTCAGAAGAAGACAAGCTCTCGCTGCACCGCTACAAAGCGGACGAGGCTTATCACATCGGCAAGGGCAAGGCGCCGATCGATGCCTACCTGGGGATCGACGAAATCATCGCCCTGGCCCTGAGGGCCGACGTGGACGCGATCCACCCCGGCTATGGTTTTTTGGCGGAGAACGCCGAATTTGCCGAGAAGTGCGAGGCCAACGGAATCACCTTCATCGGCCCAACCGCCGAAATGCAGCGTGCCCTGGGTGACAAGGTGGCCGGCCGCAAGGCCGCCGTCGCCGCCGGCGTCAACGTCGTACCCGGCACCGAAGAGCCGATCGAGAAGGAAGAAGAAGCACTCAAATTTGCCAAGGAGCATGGTTATCCGATCATCATCAAGGCGGCGGCCGGTGGCGGCGGACGCGGCATGCGGGTGGCAAATAACAAGAAAGAGCTGCTGGAAGGACTGGTGGCGGCCGGCAGCGAGGCCAAGGCTTCCTTCGGCAACGCCGCCGTATTTTTGGAACGCTACCTGGCCAACCCCAAGCATATCGAGGTGCAGGTACTGGGTGATAATTTCGGCAACCTGGTGCACTTCTTTGACCGGGACTGTTCGGTGCAGCGCCGTCATCAGAAGGTGGTCGAATTCGCTCCGTCTCTGTGCCTGACCCAGACCCAACGCGAAGAGCTCTGCACGGCGGCGCTCAAGATCGCCGGCCAGGTCAAGTACCGCAACGCCGGTACGGTGGAGTTCCTGGTGGATCAGGAGGGGAATCATTATTTCATCGAGATGAACCCCCGCATCCAGGTCGAGCATACCGTAACCGAGATGATCACCGGCCGCAACCTGGTGCAGAACCAAATTCTGGTGGCCTGCGGCCACAAGCTGTCCGACCCGGAGATCAACATCCCCAGCCAGAGCGCCATCGACATGCGCGGCTATGCCATCCAGTGCCGCATAACAACCGAGGATCCGGCCAACAACTTCTCCCCCGACTTCGGCACGCTGACGACCTACCGCTCGGCGGCCGGCTGCGGTGTACGTCTGGATGCCGGCAACGCCTTCACAGGCGCCAAGATCACCCCACACTACGACTCGCTGCTGGTCAAGGTCGGCGCCTGGGGCCTGACCTTCCAGGCGGCAGCCAACATCATGCACCGTGCCCTGCAGGAGTTCCGCGTGCGGGGAGTCAAGACCAATATCGGTTTTCTCGAGAATGTTGTCACGCACCCGGTCTTCATCAAAGGCAACTGCGACACATCTTTTATCGACAAACACCCCGAACTGCTGCACTTCCGCGAAAAGAAAGATCGCGCCAGCAAGGTGCTAAACTTCCTGGGTGATGTGATTGTCAATGGCTCGCCGGGGATCGTAAAGCCGCTCAAATCGGCCGACCTGATCGAGGCGCGGGTGCCGGAACTGGATCTCCTCCAACATCGCCCGGCCGGCAGCAAGGATCTCTTCATGAAGCTGGGAGCCGAGGGGCTTTCCAAATGGATTCTCGAGCAGAAGAAGCTGCTGATCACCGACACCACCATGCGCGACGCCCACCAGTCCAACCTGGCTACCCGCGTCCGCAGCTATGACATCCTGAAAATAGCCGAACCGACCTCCTACCTGGGGGCCGACCTGTTCTCTCTGGAATGCTGGGGAGGCGCCACCTTTGACGTTTCGATGCGCTTTCTGAAGGAAGATCCCTGGCAGCGGCTGCACAAGCTGTCGGAACTGGTCCCCAACATCCTGTTCCAGATGCTGCTGCGCGGCTCCAACGCGGTCGGCTACACCAACTACCCGGACAACGTGGTGGAAAAATTTGTCGAAGAAGCCGCCAACTCCGGAGTGGACATCTTCCGCGTCTTCGACTCGCTCAACTGGACCACCGGCATGAAAGTGGCCATGGAAGCTGTCAGAAAGAGCGGCAAGATCTGCGAAGCCGCCATCTGCTACACCGGCGACATCAATGACCCCAAACGGGACAAATACCCGCTTGAATACTACATCAAAATGGCAAAAGAGCTGGAGCAGATGGGCGCCCATATCCTGGCCATCAAGGACATGGCCGGCCTGCTGAAGCCGCTGGCAGCCTACAAGCTGGTCAAGGCGCTCAAGGAAAATGTCGGCATTCCGATCCATCTCCACACCCACGACACATCCAGCAACGGCAGCGCCATGCTGCTCAAGGCCAGCGAGGCCGGTGTCGATATCGTCGATGCGGCGCTGTCGTCACTGTCCGGCCTGACCGCCCAGCCCAACCTGAACGCACTGGTGGCAGCCTTGGAAGGGAGCGAGCGCGATCCGCTGGTCAATGCCACCGGACTGCAGAAGCTGGCCAACTACTGGGAGACGGTGCGCGATTACTACGCCCCCTTCGAGTCCGGTCTGAAAAGCGGAACGGCCGAGGTTTACCACCATGAGATTCCGGGCGGACAGTACTCCAACTACAAGCCGCAGGTAGCCGGCCTGGGTCTGATTGAGCGTTGGGACGAGTGCAAGGAGATGTATCACAAGGTCAACATGCTGTTTGGCGACATCGTCAAGGTCACCCCCTCTTCCAAAGTGGTCGGTGACATGGCCATGTTCCTGGTCAAGAGCAACCTGGAACCGGCCGACGTCTTCACATCAAAGGAAGAGCTGGCTTTTCCCGAATCGGTGGTCGGCATGTTCAAGGGCATGCTGGGGCAACCCTACCAAGGCTGGCCGCAGGAACTGCAGAAAATCATCCTGAAAGGCGAACAGCCGATCACCTGCCGTCCCGGCGAACTGCTGGAGCCTGTGGACTTCGAAGAAGAAAGGCTCAAACTGGAGGAAAAACTGGGGCATCGCATCGATGACAAGGCGCTGGTTTCGGCCATCCTCTACCCCAACGTCTATCCGGATTTCGACCGTCATCGCCAGGAATATTCGGACACCTCGGTCATCCCTACCCCGATCTTTTTCTACGGCCTGGAACCGGGCCAGGAAACCTCGCTGGATATCGAACCGGGCAAGACCCTGATCATCAAGCTCAATACCATCGGCAAGGTACAGAAGGACGGTACCCGCTCTGTCTATTTCGAACTGAACGGCAACAACCGTTCGGTCGTCATCCGCGACCATTCTGTAGAAACCGACGTAAAGGCCCGCGAAAAGGCCGACAAGGGCAATGCCAGCCACATTGGCGCACCGATGCCGGGCAAGGTGCTCAAGGTCAACGTCAAGGCCGGTGACGCGATCAAGGCCGGGGACGTGCTGATGGTGACCGAGGCCATGAAGATGGAAACCAACATCAAGGCCAAGGCCGACGGTAAAATTGCCGATGTCAAATTCAAAGAAGGCGAGAAGATTGATAAAGAGGACCTGGTGTTTGTCATAGCATGATCGAAGCCGCTTGACACAATAATGCGAACGCCCCGCCTCCTTTCGGAAGCGGGGCGTTCGTATTTTTAGAAGCCGACCGGTATGAACTGTCAGGGGGTGATTGTTGATAAAATCAGCGGGACTGGCTTGCCTTGATGTTATTATCTGCAGGAAACAGGACGACTATCCAGAACTTGAAACATGAGAGCAAAGCCGACACCGCCGATCTCAGCAGATGATGCAAACGTGAAGGATTAAATGCTCTTCCAGTTTTTTCGACGGCAACTTGTTCAATAATCTCCCCCAGTGCTTGTTCTGATTCTTTATCAAGTTCAATGAATTGCAACGCCACCAGGGTAAAACTGTAGT
>JACMKN010000215.1 GCA_014380135.1 Deltaproteobacteria bacterium | reverse complement strand
GCATCCTGCCGCACAGGTCGGTTTGCATCTCCGGATTGCCCAGCGCCAGGATCTGCAGCATATTTTCCAGCGCTTCAAAGGGAGAAGCGCCCATCTCCTCGATCCCCCTGAACACTCCGGCCATGACCTCTTCCGGTGGAGAGTCGCGCAATCCGTTGTGGTGGGCGTCCAGCAGCAGCCTCTGATCGTTGGCGTTGTGCAGCACCGGCAGCAGTTCGACCCGGCTGTTCAGTAGAAGGTGCGATACGGCGGCACAAAGGTTGGTGTCGCCACATTCCACGTAAATTTTTTGTGCCAGTGCGTTCTGCAGACGCTCCATGCGTTCCCGACTGGCAGGACGTCCACGTTCCAGTTCCACCCTCAGAATTTCAAGGATATCCATCAGTAGCTGCAGGGCTGCGTCGATCCGATCATCATTAACTGTGACGGTGCTGCACAGCTCCACCAGCAGGGCGGAAATTTCCTCGGCAAAAGTGTCGTGATCCAGTATGTAGCGCCGCAGTTCGTCCTGCATGGCGTGATGAACGTCAAAGCTCGGCTGGTCGCGTGTTTCGTAATATTTTTCCGCGAATGTACGGATGCAGTTTGTGGATTCAGTCGATTTTTTAGTTTTTTTTATTGTGGCGTTTCCGTAGCGCCTGTTGCCACCATCGCTTTCATGATATCCATGAATCCACCAGTAAGTTCAGGTGGTTCGGAAACATAGATCTCGAATGTTCCCGGCTTTGGAAAAGCTTTGCCGCGGTACTTTTTTCCTTCAATCCTGGTGCGGACTTCGCGATAGTGACGATGCATGGCTTCAAGAAATGCGGGATGCTCGTTGATCAGTTCGACAAAAATATCCAGAAGCTGGCCGGCATAGGACGACTGCTTGTAAAATCGTACAAAAACGGGCCGGCCAGATCGTCATCAGGATCGAAACCCATGCTGATTACCGCCTTTTCCTGCTTTTTTTCATTCAGCACGAACAGGGTTGTACGGCGACAGTCACATCCCTTGTCGGTACAGTAGAACTCAATAAACCCGTAGGCACCCTTGGGAATCTTGCCAGTTTTGCGATCAAGCTGCAGTGCCATGACCGGCTCGTCATTTTCGGGGAATATTACGGAGTAGGGTTCTAATGGCATGGAAGTATCCAGAGGAATGAATTTGAATTGCAGTTTTGATGGACGTAAAGTTATGGCTGTCCGCAACGCATGGCATTCTGCAAAATCTTTTGGCAATAACTGTTCAGGCTCTCGCCAACTCGCGCTGCTCTTATTGATACTTCTTTGTGCAGGTCTGATTTGTAATTCGAATTTCTTTTCTGATGGAAACAAAGAAAGTATCATTTTCTGCTACATACTCCCCAAGTCCTGAGCGAAGTTCATACCAGCCACGTTCCACAGAGTCGATAAACTCAATTTGCTTGTCGGCATTACGAATCAGCTTCAACTCAATCCCCCAGCCGTTTCCCAGCCACGAGATAATTCCTGATGTAATCTCCAACCGCTTCCTCCACGGAACTGACCGGATCCGAATAACCGGCCGCCCGGATCTTGGAGATATCGGCGCAGGTGCGGTACTGGTAGGTATTGCGGAACGATTCCGGCATGTCGATGTATTCGATGCTGACCGGACGAGCCATGGCGCTGAAAACGGCCTTGGCCAGCCGGTTCCAGCTGACGGTCGTGCCGCCGCCGACATTATAGATGCCGCTGTCCCGGCTGTTCAGGAGGAAGTGCAGTGTCATGGCAGCGGCGTCCTTGACGTAGACGAAGTCGCGCAGCTGTTCGCCGTCGCCGTATTCCGGACGGTGTGACTTGAACAGTCGCAGGGTGCTGCTGGCGCTGATCTGCTCGTAGGCCTTCAGCACCAGCGAGCGCATATCGCCTTTGTGCTGTTCGTTGGGACCGAAGACGTTGAAATATTTGATTCCCACGATCCTGTCCAGCAACCCCTGGCGCAACGCCCACAGGTCGAAAAGCTGCTTGGAGTAGCCGTACATGTTCATCGGCCTCAACTGTGTCAGTTGCTCTTCATCATCGGCAAAGCCGTTCTCCCCGTCTCCATAGGTTGCGGCGCTGGAGGCGTAGATGAAGCGGGCCTTGGCGGTCAGGGCTGCCAGTGCCAGCTTGCGGGAGTATTCGAAGTTGTTGTTGATCAGGTAGGTGGCGTCCGGTTCTGTCGTGGCGGAACAGGCTCCCAGGTGGATGACCGCTTCCAGTTTGCCACCCGGC
The DNA here is from genome assembly GCA_014380135.1 of Deltaproteobacteria bacterium. Lineage (GTDB taxonomy): Bacteria > Desulfobacterota > Desulfuromonadia > Geobacterales > Pseudopelobacteraceae > JACRCG01. The sequence continues at coordinate 3,662 of JACMKN010000215.1, read as the reverse complement.
AGGCGGTTGGCCATGGAACCGTCATCCAGCAGCTTCTCGAAGGTGTCCTTTTCCAGGTAATCCATAAAACGCAGCGGCGACAGGTTGCGCCATTTATCGGTTCGGCCGAGATGATCCACCACCAGGATGTCTTCCCTGCCGAGCTGATTCAGGCGCTGAATCACGGCGCTGCCGATCAGTCCTGCTCCTCCGGTTACGATGATCATCTTGTGCTCTCCCCTTTGGTTTTTGCTGCTATGGACTTTACCAGTTCCGCCCTGCTGCGGGGTAGATATCCATTAGCATATACGTCCAGCCCGGTCAAGGCGATGACCGCGGCGATCTCCGCCACGATCGGCGACGCGCCCAGTTCAGCATGCACGTCCGGCCGCACCAGCGCCTCCGTTGCGGCTCCGTCGGCCAGCAGCCGTCCCTCCTGCAGCACGATCACCTGGTCGGCCCAGGCATAGGCCAGGTCAAGATCGTGGGTGGCAATGATCAAGGTTGTTCCCCCCCGCTGAAGTTCATCCAGGATGGCACTGAATTCGGCCGCCATGACCGGGTCCAGGCCGGCAAACGGTTCGTCCAGCACCAGAACCTGCGGCTGCATGGCCAGCACACCGGCGATGCAGGCCCGTTTTTTCTGGCCGAATGAGAGTGAATGGGTCGGTCGATTCTCCAGCCCCGACAGCTTCATCTGCGTCAGAGCGCGTTCTACCCGTGTGCGAACTTCATTCTCCGGCAGGCCGAGATTCAGCGGGCCGAAGGAGATATCTTCATAGATGCAGGCTGAAAAGAGCTGGCTGTCTGGATCCTGAAAGACCATGCCGACCGCCTGGCGCAGCTTGAGCAGACTCTGCCGGTCATAGCCGATCGTGCGGCCATCAAACAGTATCTGCCCGCTTTGGGGACGCTGCAGGCCGTTTAACAGCGAAAACAGCGTGGTCTTCCCGGAGCCGTTGCGACCCAGAACGGCGGTGCGTCGTCCTCGCACAAATGAGGCCGTAAAGTTGTCGAGGGCCCGGATGTCGCCGGGATAGGTGAAAGTTACCCCCTGAAGTTCGATTACGGCAGTAGTCATGAATGGATGGCCAAGGCCAGCGCGATCAGGATGATCCCGGCGGAGCCGGCTGCCAGCAGATTGGGGGTGGACCAGTTGCGGCGGGGAGACAGAAACAGCAGTTCGTCGCCGTATCCGCGGGCCAGCAGTGCCTGGTGATTATGGCGGGCGCGTGTCAGTGTGCGAAGCAGGATGTTGCCGGCCATTCCGGCCATTGATCTGATGGCCTTTCCGGCGGAGGCGTATCCGAGGCGCGCCTCCTGGGCAGCCCGGATCTGGCCGGCCATATCCAGGAAGATGAAGATTTGGCGGTAGGTGATGGTCATCAATTCGATAAAAAGTTTTGGCGTTCCGATCGAACGCAATAGTCCCATGATTTCGGTCATAGGTGTCGTCAGTGCCAGAAACAACAGACTGAGGGTCGCCCCCAGCGAGCGTGCCAGGGCCAGTTCCGCCTGATTGATCCCTTGCCGGCTGAAGCTGATGTCCAGCTGCAGGGCCGGAAAGTGTGCCAGCGGCAGCTCGCCGCCGGAAAAGCTGACCGCCAGTGCCAGGCAGCTCCAGATCAGAAAGGCGGCCGGAAGGATGGCAATTCGCAGGTATCCCCGCCAGGGAATTCCGGCACCCATGATCGTCATGGCGGCCATTAGGGCGGCTATTATCAGCGGAATCAGAACCGTGCGGCTGAGCAGGGCCGCTGTCAGGCAGCACAGCGCAAAAATGGCCTTTTCGCCGGGATGAACGCGCCTCCAGCGATTGCTATAGGCAAAGGTGTCAATATGCACGTTAGGTGACTGGCGGTGTGCTGTTCTGCTTGGCCCGGCCCCGGGAGTAGCCGACATAATAGCCGATGAAGCCGGCGCCCAGTGCGGCCTGCAGGGCAAACAGCAGGCTCTCGATTTCGGAGCTGGCGGGTTTCAGGAGGGAGTGGAACCAGGGCTTGTAATCCGGGGCAATCGCCCGGATAACCCCTTCGGCCTGGCTGTCCGAACCTTTGAACATCCCGGCCGGTTGGTCGTCTGGTCCGAACGCGGTTTTTTTGACCATCAGCAGTGGCAGGATCGTCAGGACTGCCACGGCGACGATCAACAGAAAATTTTTCAGGCGGGAGCTCATATGCGCTCCTTCTCTCCGCTCAGTCCGAAACCGAGATCGGAAAGTTCGCCGGGACTGTATTTCTGGATGAAATTGTAGATCAGCAGCGTCAGCAGCCCCTCGCTGATCGCCAGTGGTATCTGGGTAACGGCAAAGACCCCCAGGAACTTGGCCAGCGCAGCGCTAAAGCCGCCGCCTGGATCCGGAAAGGCGATTGCCAGCTGCAGGGCGGTTGTGCTGTAGGTGGCCAGATCGGTCAGTGCGGCCGCCAGGAAAACCGTCAATCCGGCCGGCAGGCCGCTGGCTCTGGTCAGGCGATAAACGCCGTAGCCGACCAGCGGCCCGGCCACACCCATCGAAAATATGTTGGCGCCCAGGGTCGTCAGGCCACCGTGAGCCAGCAGGACCGCCTGAAACAGCAGCACTATCGCTGCCAGGGGCGCCATGGCCAGCGGCCCGAACAGGATCGTCCCCAGGCCGGTGCCGGTCGGATGTGAGCAGCTGCCGGTCAGGGAGGGCAGTTTCAGGGCCGACAGGATAAAGGTAAAGGCGGTCGACACTCCCAGCAGCATCTTCAGTTCCGGTTTGGCTCTGACCGATTTGGCAATTGAGCGCAGGCCGATGCCGACGCAGACCGCCGAGGCGGCGCCCCAGGCTGCGGCGTGCGTGGCGGGCAGAAAACCTTCCATGATGTGCATGATGATACCTCCCGATCTGCAATAATCGTGACAGTTGCGCTAAAACCGTCGAAATTTACCCGTTAATAAACCCTGTAGTCGGGAGATGTGTCTGCGGCTGGAAACCGGATGAGATGTGCAAACAAAGAAATGCTTCCCCCGAAGCGAGCGAATGGAGCGGTATTCCGACTCAGGGCGACCTACTTGCCCGCCTTCCCAGGTATTCCCAGTGGCGCTATCGCTTAATCGCGATCGGGCTTTCGTTCCCTTTACGGCTGCGGGGCAGCGGGGGCTTTGCACCCCTCTTCCACGCTTCCATTCGTTAAGAATTGATCTTGATACTTTTACAGAGTGACGCCATGTTTGTCAAGCCGTTCAGCTGTTGTGGCGGTGGATATGGCTTTGATCCCCATGGCGGTGGCGATGCTCATGGATCAGGTTGGTGCGCAGCAGCAGCTCTTCATCGGCCAGGATGTCGGAGGCCGTGCCGACTTTTTCGACCGTGTGATTTTCCGACAGCAGTGCCACCGACATTTCCATGTCGGCCACCATCGAAAGATCGTGGCTGGCAATTATCACGGTTTTGCCGGCTTCATTCAGCGTCAGCAGCAGATCGATCAGGAATGACTGTGTGCGCGGGTCGAGGCCGTTGGTAGGTTCGTCCATCAGCAGGACTTCGGGATTCATCGTCAGAACGGACCCAAGGGCGACCCGTTTTTTCTCCCCTCCCGAAAGCATGTAGGTCGGCCGCTCGGCATGCTTTTCCAGATTGAGCATCTTCAGGACCTGGCGGGCCCGGTCTTCGGCCTCATCGGCGGGAATGCCCAGCTGATGCGGCCCGTAAAGCAGCT
>JACMKN010000214.1 GCA_014380135.1 Deltaproteobacteria bacterium | reverse complement strand
GCCCGATGATCAGCAGATTCCAGATTGCCTACAAGAACCTTCTGCGTAAAAAGACACGCACCTTCCTGACCATGGCCGGCATCATGCTTTCTTCGTGGGTGCTGGTGAGTCTGCTGGGCTTCAACCGCGGCTACGAATCCGCCCTGAACCATGACATCGACAATCTGGGCTACCAGCTGATGGTCATGGCCAAGGGGTGTCCCTACGAAGCGGCCACCATGATGCTGCAGGGCGGAGCCGGGCTCCGCTACATCGAGCCGTCGATGGTGGACTCCATCTGCAAAAGGCCCGAGGTGGACAAGGTCACTCCGATCCTGATGCAGGCGTTCTTCGATCCCGACAAGGGTGACGGCGGAGGGATCGCCGGCTATTACGGCATTGAAGTGGCCACCTATCCCGGCATGAAACCTTTTCTTCGCTTCCACCAGGGGGGCTGGTTCCGGGATGAAAAGGCGGCCGAGGCGGTCATGGGGTATGAGGCGGCCGAACTGGAGCAACGCGTGGTGGGAGACATGATTATGGTACCGGAAAAGAATGTACCGCTCAAGGTCGTGGGAATTCTGGAACGGACCGGAACACAGGATGACGGCACGATCTTTGTCCCACTGAAGACACTGCAGCAGATTTCGGGAATCGACCAGATCACCACCATCGGCATCAAAATCAAAAAAGGGGCCGACAGCACCAAGCTGGAAACCGCGCTGTACAAGCTCCCGGACGTACAGGTCGTCAGCTTCACCCAGGTGAAACAGACCATCATGAAACTCATCTCGACTGCGCGGGTCATGGTGCTTTTCATCGCCATCATTGCCATCATGATTGCCATGGTCGGTGTCGTCAACACGATCCTCATGTCGGTTATTGAACGAACCCAGGAGATCGGCATCCTCAAAACCATGGGTGCCACGCCGGTCGATATTTTCCGCCTGGTCTGGACCGAGACGTTGATCCTCTGCAGCGGCGGCGCGCTGGCGGGAATCGGGCTGGCATTTGCTTTTGCCCGCATCTCCAACGCGCTGGTACGGGGAATTCTCCCCTATGCACCGGGAGGAGAGCTTGTGGCGATAGATCTGAAGCTGGCGCTGTTGACCCTGGTGTCCATCGTGGCCGTGGGCCTGGCCAGCGGCATCTACCCGGCCTGGAAAGCCGGCCGGGTGCGCCCGCTGGATTCCATAAGGAGTGATGGATGACTATCGAAAACGGAATATCACTGGATGCCCGGGAGCTGACGCGGGTCTACCGCAGGGGAAACGAGGAAATCCGCGCATTGGATGGGGTTTCTCTGCAGATCGGGCGCGGGGAGTTCGTCTCATTCATGGGACCTTCGGGGTCGGGTAAAACAACCTTGGTAAACCTGCTGGGCTGCCTCGACAACCCTTCATCCGGTGAACTTGAGCTGGCCGGAAAAACTATCTTCGGCAGCGGCAGGCCGCTGGGAGAACGGGAGCTGACCCGGATCCGCCGGGGGGTTTTCGGCTATATTTTCCAAAACTTTTATCTCATCCCGACCCTCACGGTTCGTGAGAACGTGGCCGTTCCACTGGCGTTCTACCACAAGCCGGGCGTCGAGGGGGAAGTGGAGCGGCTGCTCGGAATGCTTGGCATGGAACACCGCATGAATCATCTGCCGGGCGAGATCTCGGGTGGTGAGATGCAGAGGGTGGCCATCGCCCGGGCCCTGGTCAACCGTCCCGAAATCCTTCTGGCCGACGAACCGACCGGCAACCTGGACTCAAAACGGTCGGGAGAGATCGGGGAGATCCTGCAGCACCTCAACAAAAATGCCGGTCTCACCATCATCATGGTCACGCACAATCCCGGTCTCGGACGCCTGGCTGGAAGGGCCATAGAAATGATGGATGGCAAGGCATATGAAAATTGATAATCGGTAAACCTGAGCTTGCCACAGTTGTACTTTTTTCGTAACTATTCAGACACCGCAAAATCTTTTTATTTAACAGGGATGAAGGGGATACAGGGGATAACATCAAAGATCAAAAGCCTTTTGTATTTAAAACAAGAAGAATATAAGCTCTTTGTATATAAAGACTTTATCCCCTTTATCTCCTTTATCCCTGTAAAAATGTTTTTGGTTTTGATGTTTTATTTCGATAGTGCTGAATAGTTACCTTTTTTCTTCAGACTGATGAATCAAGCCCCCCACCCGAGACACCCCTCCCTGCCGAACTCCTTGACGCTGCCCTCTCCGGGAGTGTATGTATGTGAAAATTTATTTATTTGGTCCCTGGAGGGTGCGCATGATTAACCGGTTCTGGTCGGGTTTTATTCTTTTGCTGGTGTTGTCCGGCTGCGGTTGGGATGGAACTCCGACCCGTCACAATGACTTCACCCCACTGACTTCGATCGAGATCGTTGCGGTTTCCACGACCATTGCCGCGAAAACATCCACCAGGCTTGCGGTAAAGGGTAACTTTTCGGGCCTGTTCACCCGCGACATCACCAATGAGGCGGTCTGGTCGAGTGCTTCGCCGGCCGTGGCCGGGTTCATTACCGTGACGAGCCCGAACCGGGTAACCGGACAGGGACCGGGAACCGCCGTCCTGACCGCCACCGTGGGGGCTGTGTCGGGCACCTTCAATTTGACGGTAAGCGATGCTACAGCCACCGCCCTGACGATCACCCCGGCCGCGCCCTCAATCGCCAAGGGTTTGAACTCCCGGCTCGGCGTAAGCGGTGCCTTCTCGGACGACACGACCCAGGATCTGACCTTTGATGCCGTCTGGACTTCCAGCGATACCGCCGTGGCGACCATCGGCGACATCGTCGAGGACAAGAGCGAGGACAAGAGGATCGTAACAGCCCTGGCAGCCGGCACTGCGACGATCAGCGCGACCTTTGGCGCTGTCAGCGGCACTACGCTGCTGACCGTCACGGCAGCGGTGCTGCAATCGATCACGGTCACACCGGCCAACTCTTCGATCACAGGTTTTTCCAAACCAGTGACCTTCGTTGCCACTGGTACTTTTTCCGATGGAACAACTGCCGATATCACCAGTCAGGCTGCCTGGAGTTCATCCCGGCCTGAAATAGCGACGATCCCTGCCACTGGTGGAGTAGCCACAACCGTGGCGGCGGGAACAACCTCGATCAGTGCCGCTCTGAACGGCATCAGCGGTAAAACCGACCTGATTGTAACGGCCCCTGCCCTGATCGCCAACGGACTGAAGATCGCTCCGGTTAGTCTGCCCCTGCTTCTGAATAGCGTATCTGCTAGTGGCCGTTTCACTGTTACCGCTACCTTTACTGACGGTACGACCAAGGATGTGACCGCCAGCAGCGAATGGTCATCCAACTTCTCCAATATAGCTTCTGTCAATAACATCGGTACTGACAAGGGCCTGGTTACCGGAGTCACCGTTGGTTCAGCCACCATC
>JACMKN010000028.1 GCA_014380135.1 Deltaproteobacteria bacterium | reverse complement strand
TGTTATATGTGCGCCACTGATGGTGAAGGATGAGATTATCGGCACTATTAGTGTTGTCAACAAAACAGACAACTCCCAGTTTTTTTCCGACGAACTGGAGATGTTGACGACTATTGCCGCCCAGGCAGCGATTGCGATAAAGAATGCAACCCTGTATGAGGAGCAGCAGCAAACCTACCTAAACACCATTCAAGCTTTGGTATCAGCAATTGAAGCCAGCGACAGCTACACCCGTGGTCATTCCGAACGCGTTACCCGTTACAGTATCGAGATCGGCCGCAGACTGGATCTGTCGAGCGATCGTTTACAAATTCTCGAGCGGGCCGCTATTCTGCACGATATCGGAAAGATCGGCATTGATTTGAGCCTGCTGCATAAAGAAGGCAAACTTTCATCCCATGATATCCACGAACTTCAACAACACCCCATGATCGGTATGAAAATTCTCGAACCGATAGAATTTCTTCTTGACGTTCGCACCTGCATCGGTCAGCATCACGAGCGGTATGATGGCATGGGATATCCAAATCGTCTGAAAAGCAGTGAACAGCTCCTCGAGGCTCGAATACTCTCTGTCGCCGATGCTTTTGATGCGATGACGTCCAACCGCCCCTACCGCAAAGCGCTGTCATTTGATGTCGCCATTGCTGAACTGTCCGATAATTCCGGGACCCAATTCGATCCTGCCATTGTGGATGTTTTCACCTCAGTACTTGAAGATGGCATCTTTTTCCAATCACGATTTGGCACTTCCCAGCAACAGTGCAGTACTGCGTCGCTCTGCTGATACTATAATATCTCCGTAAATGAGAGCTACCTTTGTCCAGCCTGCTATCCATCAGCGACCTTCACATTTCCTTCCCATCCGCTCACGGCTTTATTGAACCCGTCCGCGGAGTCAGCCTGGCACTGGAAAAGGGCTCAGTATTGGCGCTGGTCGGAGAGTCCGGATCGGGTAAATCCATGACGGCGCTGTCTATCATGCGTCTGCTGCCACCTCCCGGAACCATCAGCAGCGGTAATATTTTTTTTGATGGCCAGGAGCTTACATCTTTTTCAGAAGAAATGATGCGGAGCGTCCGCGGTCGACGCATTTCAATGGTTTTTCAGGAACCGATGACTTCACTTAACCCGGTCCTGCGCATTGGCGACCAGGTGGCGGAACCATTACTGCTGCATACCGCCCTGCCACGACGTGAAGCTTTTGAACGGGTAGAGGAATTGCTGACAAGCGTTGGTATTCCTTCTGCCGGGGACCGCATGCAGGACTATCCTCACCAGTTGAGCGGCGGCATGCGACAGAGGGTTATGATAGCAATGGCTCTGGCATGCCAGCCTGCGCTGCTGATTGCAGATGAACCCACCACCGCTCTGGATGTTACCATTCAGGCCCAGATTCTGGAACTTCTGGACAGACAGAGAAGATCTTCAGGACTCGCTTTACTGCTCATCACGCATGATCTGGGGATCGTGGCTGAACGCTCGGATCACACGGCAGTCATGTACGCCGGCCAGATCGTCGAATCGGCACCTACCGATCAGCTTCTCTCCGACCCTCGTCATCCCTATACCCAAGCACTGCTGGCTTCTCTCCCGCAATACGCCGAACCCGGCAAGTTATTACCGACCTTCTCCAGCCAACTGAATCAGCAATCCATGATGCCTGCAGGCTGCACCTTTGCAGAACGATGTCCGCTTGCTGCAAAAGAATGCTGTTCTGCATCACAGAAACTATGCGAGATTGCTCCATCGCACTACGTACGCTGCTGGAAATCCTTATGAATGAATCAGCCCTTCTGACCGGCACAGATCTGGTTAAAAAATTCAAAATATCATCGCGGCGCGCCGCTGCCAATATACTGACCGCTCTGGATGGAGTCAGCCTGGAGATCATAACTGGAGAATCCCTTGGAGTTGCAGGTGAATCAGGCTGCGGGAAATCGACTCTTGCAAAAGTCATGGCCGGGCTTATGAAGCCGGATCAGGGCGTTGTTCGCTATAAACAGTCCTCGCTGCCTGAAATGAGCAGGGCTGATCAGAAGTTTTTCCGGCGTACGACCCAGATGATATTTCAGGATCCGTTTTCATCATTAAATCCACGCATGAGAATCGGCGACAGCATCGCGGAACCTCTCAGGTTAGCCGGAATGGCTGCTACCCACCAGCGCGAAGAGACGGCACGCATCATGTCCACAGTTGGGCTCGGCAATGATGTAATGAACCGCTTCCCCGATGAGTTTTCAGGGGGTCAGCGTCAACGCATCGGCATTGCCCGCGCCCTGGCGGCCAACCCTGAAATATTAATAGCCGATGAACCGGTATCATCACTGGACATTTCCATTCAGGCCCAGATCATTAATCTGCTGCTGCAGATGAAGAGCGATTTTAACCTGTCAATGATGATCATCTCTCACAACCTGATGGTTTTGCGCCATATATGCGACCGAATTGCTATCATGTACCTGGGAGTAGTGGTGGAATGCGCCCCTGCATCCGATCTTTTTCGCCGCTGTCGGCACCCCTACACGGAAGCGCTGCTTGCTGCCATTCCTGGTCTAAAAGGTTCACATCAACCGGACACAGTAATCCTGAACGATGACGTGCCTTCACCAATGCATATCCCACCGGGATGCCGCTTTCACCCCCGCTGCCGTTACGCCAAGACCATCTGCAGGCAGGAGTCGCCCGGTTTGGTTGAATACGCTTCCGGACATACTGCAGCCTGCCATTTCAGCAGGCAAATATTCGGCTGAATCACTCCCCCTATTTTTCATAACAACGTTATTGATTTTAATTTAACGTTGACTTAGTATATATTCATATATATGATATTTAAAAATATGACTGGAGCTTAGCCCAATGGAATTCGATAAAAACAAACAATTCAATGCAGAATCCGAGGTACTGAAAGTCCTGGGGCACCCGATTCGCCTCAAGATTGTTGCCGGTCTCTGCACAAGGGAATGCAATGTAAAACACATCTGGGAATGTCTGGGATTGCCTCAGGCGACTGTTTCCCAACACCTGGCACTGCTCAAGCATAAGGGCATTATCGAAGGAAAACGTGATGGGGTTGAGGTACATTACAGTGTTATTAATCCGCTTGCAAAAAGGATCATTGATTCGCTATGACTTTGCAACGCGGGCATGCAGATACAGTACATTGTAGGTAACAGGAATTCTTCCATTTTGACCATAATACTCCCGGTACAACCGGGATGTTTCGTTGAGAACACCGCGCCATCCCAAACCGCCACCCGAGCCCCCCGCAACTGTTCCTGCGCCAATATTTTTAATGGAACGCAGCAGTGAGTGAACATCATCATACCAGTCCGTCTCGGTTTCTGAGTTGAGTACAATTTTTTCAAAGTCCATGCTGCCCAGAATAAGTTTCACGTTTTCAATCGTCCGGAACTCATGCAGTCGGGCGCTGCGTTGATTATTTTCCGCGCCGAGTACTCCGACCGCCTCGCAAAAACAACGCCGCAGTTCGCCAAGCGTCCCTTCACAAAAAAACGCCACACTAAGGGTTCCGCCCGGCTTGATCACCCTGCGCATTTCATAAAGAGCCTGTGACAGATTACCTACCCACTGCAGGGCTGAGGTCGATACAACCAGGTCAAACCTACCGTCAGCAAAGGGGAGTTGTTCGGCGTCACCGTTAACAACCGTGCAATGCTCACCCAACTTTGCAGATGTACTAAGACACATATTAAAAGCTAGATCAATTCCGCATAAAGCGGCGGCCGGATAGATGGAATGCAGCCTGCCTAGCAGGGAACCGGTACCCGACCCGACATCAAGAATGGTCTTGGTCGGCATGCCGGATTCGGCTTCGATGTGCCGGACAAGGTTTGCAACAACTCTCTTCTGGACAGAAATGTGCTGATCATATTCAGCCGCATTTTGATGAAACGCTGCTACTATCTTTTTGGTATCAGGCAATCCGGTCACAAACGCTCCCTGCATATGAAGTAATTTCGCAGTTAAACTGTTCAGATCTGGTCATGAATGGAGCGTGGCCGCATCCGGGAAAAACCGTGTGTCGAACAAGCTCAATATGGTCCGCCATGTAGTCCGATGCCTGCGGTAAACAGATCGGGTCGCGATCACCGTTCATGACCAGGGTCGGAATGCGGATTTCAGCCAGCAGCGAACGCATGTCGGCCTCGACCAGAGCATCCAGCGCGGCTAGTGCGACGTCGGTCTCGGGCGGAATTACGGAAGCCAGCAATCCCGTTACCAGTTCGGCCAATTGAAAGCTTTCGAGCTCTCCGTCAGCAAACATCCGGGCATGAAAACCATGCATTGCGCGATCTATGTTGCGCTGTACCTTGAGGCGCATCCCGGAAGCCTCATTAGAAGTCAATCCGAATGGATAACCCTCTTTGGCCGTAAAGCTGGGGGTCGCCGATACCAGCACCAGGCCGGTCAGCCGGTCGGCAAGATCCTGGTAAGCCTGAATCGCAATCTGGGCACCCATCGACCAGCCGATCAGGATTACCCCAGCAAGATCCAAAAATTTTGCCAAATCGGAAAGGTCATCAGCAAAACGCTCGAATTCAATTTGTCCCGAGACGCAGCGGGAATGCCCATGTCCTCGCAGGTCGGGGGCGATCAGCCTGAAGGAGTCATTATCAAGCCCTCCGAACTGCCCCTGCCAAACCGCCGAAGACATGCACCAGCCATGCAAAAACAGCAACGGAATCCCGCACCCTGCATCTTCGTACCACAACTGCTCCCCCAAACGATTCTCGAACCAGGGCATCAAACAACTCCCAGGCGTGTGCCGACTGCCTTGATACGCTCAACAGCCCACTGCAGGTCATCAAGAGTGTGTGATGCCATGATCGTGAAGCGGATCCGGCCGAGTCCGACCGGTACGGTGGGAGGACGGATCCCCTGGGCAAAGATTCCTTCGGCCAGCAGCGCCTCGGAAAAGCGCATCGTCACATCTGACTGGCCGGTTATCAGCGGAATGATCTGGGTTGAACCATCGGGAAGTGCAAAACTCGACTCGATCAGAGCGTTCCTGAAGAAATCCGCATTGGCAAGCAGACGCTCACGCAGCAGATCACCTTCAGCTGACTGCACGAGTTCGACAGCCGCCAGCGAGGCCGCCAGAACAGCCGGAGGAAGCGAAGTCGAAAAAATAAAGCTGCGACAGCGATTGACCAGCAGCTCCCTGATCTCGGCTGAAACGGCCGCATAGGC
>JACMKN010000213.1 GCA_014380135.1 Deltaproteobacteria bacterium | reverse complement strand
ATCTTGTGAAACCGGCCGGGATCATCATGATTGCCGACGACCCACCGGTAGAGCCTTTTGGCCCCCTCCAGCAGCGGAGGTTTCAGCTCGTGGTAGTTTCGCCCGTAGACCTTCCGGTCGTAGGCGCTGTAATATTCGATCTGCATCTCCTCGTCGTAGAGGCCGATACAACCGTGGGAGGCGGGGTAGCCTGGCACGTCGCGTCCGTGTATATAGTAGGAAGGCGTGGTGGGAAGGGATTTGTCCATGAAGAACCTGAGCCCGTAGTGCATCGGGTAGCGGCGGCCGATTTCTTCCATCGTGTACATATTGGAGACGTGCCGGCGGTCGATGGCGTCAATCCGGAAATCGCCGTTGGGAACCCGGTGCCCTTCGATACCCACCGCCGCTGGAAACGACAGCACAAGTTTCCCTTGCTCGTAAGCCCCCAGGAACATCTCGGATTGGTCCACCAGGATGAACTTCTCGTCTGCAGCAGCCTCCGCATAGAAGCTGGGCAGCGGTGAAAACTTTACGATATCCTCCAGTCGCCTGGGCACCTTGATCGACATGCCGCCGTAAAAGTGACGCCGGTCCATACGGTTGAAGCGTAACACATCCTGCCAGTTGACCCCGAAAAGTTTCTCCGGGGTGTCCTTCGACGACAGCTTCACACAGTCCCATTCGATGGGGGCATCGCTGGGAAAGCGCACCCCGCACAACGACTTGAGCTTGGTCGCGGCAATACCTTGCGAGGTAAATAGCAACACCAATGCAAGACTGAATATAAAGCGGATTATGTATCTCATCTGATTCTCCTGGGGTGCGGCGTATCACTTTGGAAATCCGCTTTTGTACCAGATCAGGGCACAAGGACTATCTTGCCGAACGTGCTCCCCTCCAGGACCGCATGCTGGGCTGTTGCAGCTTCCGCCAAGGGGATTTCGCGGCTCACGACCGGAACCAGAGTCCCGTTTGACAGGCCGGCGACAAACGCGGCGTGCATGCTTTCCAGTTCCCTTTCACTGGCATTGTAGAGAGTCATGCCGAGAATGCTCGCTTCCTTGCTCATGGCGGCGCGGGGGTCTATTTCAACCCGACCGCGGTTGCCGATTACCACGATGCGTCCGTTTGTGGCGACCACGCTGAGATCATTGTCCAGATTCACGTTGGCGAGCATCTCCAGAATCACTGCCACTCCCCTGCCGCAGGTCAATTCGGACAGATGTTCCAGATAGCCGGGGGAATTGTGATTGAGGACATGGTGAGCACCCTGGGCCAGCACCAGCTTCATCCCCTCCTCGGAACCGGCCGTCCCGATCACGGTCAGGCCTCTTGAACGGGCAAGTTGCAGCGCTGCGATTCCAACACCCCCACTGGCTCCATGCACCAGAACTGTTTCACCCGCCTCGGCATGAGCCCGCTGGAACAGGGCACGGAAAGCCGTTCCATACGGCACTCCGATTGCGGCCCCCTGGCTGAAGCTGATCCGGTCGGTAAGCGGATGGGTCTGAAATTCCTTGCAGAGGACCGCTTCGGCATAGGTTCCTGAGAGAGACCAGGCAACGTACACACGTTGTCCCACCTTGCGGTGTCGTACATCCGGTCCCACGGCACTGATTATTCCGGCCGCATCCAGGCCGGGGGTATAGGGAAGTTTCAGGTCCGGACGGTAGATTCCCGAGCGGATATAGGTATCGACCGGGTTTACCCCGGCAGCGGAAACCCTGACTAGCACCTGCCCCGCAGCGGGGATCAAATCCGGCGTTTCTTCAAGCTGCATGACCTCCGGCGGTCCGAATTCCTTGACGCGTATCGCTTTCATGACAAACATCTCTCTTCTCTAGGCATTTAGATCCATTTTATGATTTATTATAACTATTTTCCGGATAAATGGACATGGCTGTTTAGGACAGGCAATCTGGGTCAGCTGAGGATGAAGCGGGTGCAATGGAACTATTTGTGGGCTGAATCTAATGTTTCCAGGTTGTGCGATATGGTGAAACTATCGGTATTGCATGGACAAATTCAATTCTATTCTGTATAGGTTGTTCTCGAACAAACAGCAAGTAATTCCAATTCCTGATCAAGGCGTTTCCTGGTTGGCCTCGTCCAAGGTTCCCCAAAGTATGCTTTAATAGTCTTCGTCCTCGCCGCCTTGACACTACCCTTGATTTGAATCGGAATAATTGGGTTGGAAAAACTGCGGGGCGCCTGGTTTTGCGCACCGTTTGTCACTTTCTCTTTTTCAGTTGCTGATGGGCATCCAGCAGAATCCGTTCGGTGGTCACCCAGTCAATGCAGGCATCCGTGATGGAAACACCATATTTCAGCTGGCTGAGATCGGTAGGAATTTTCTGGTTGCCGGCCTCCAGGTAACTTTCGATCATCACGCCCGATATGGATGTATTGCCGGCCAGGATCTGGTTAACGACGCTTTCCAATACTTCAGGTTGTTTCTGGAAATCCTTGTTGGAATTTCCGTGACTGCAATCGACCATGATCGTGGGAAGCAGACTGTTTTTTTTGAGAGACTCTTCTGTTTGGGCGATATCTTCAGGATGGTAGTTCACCTTTCTCGACCCGCCCCGCAGTACGATGTGTACTTCGGGATTACCGCTGGTATGTATGATCGAAGTCCTTCCCTCGCGGTTGATGCCGAGGAAGCTGTGGGGATGCTGGGCAGCTTTCATTGCATCTATCGCAATCTGGAGATTGCCGTCAGTACCGTTTTTGAAGCCGACCGGAAAAGACAGTCCGCTTGACATCTCGCGATGGGTCTGGGATTCGGTGGTGCGGGCGCCGATGGCGCCCCAGCTGATCATGTCGGCAACGTATTCGGGGGTGATCGGGTCGAGCATCTCGTTGGCGACCGGTACTTCCAGAGCCGTGATGCGGCTTAAAAGGCCACGGGCAACGCCCAGCCCTTTGGAGATCAGATGAGTACCGTCCATATCCGGGTCATTGATCAGCCCCTTCCATCCGACCGTCGTGCGCGGCTTTTCAAAATAGACCCGCATGATCAGCAGCAGCTGATCCTCAACCCGGCGAGAAAGTGCAGACAGGCGCTTGGCATATTCAACGGCCGCTTCCGTGTCATGAATCGAACATGGTCCGACCACCACCATCAGGCGCCGGTCTTTGCGAAGAATAATTTCCTTGATCTGCTCGCGACTCTTGCTGACGAAGGAGCGATTTTTTTCTGACAATGGAAATACTTGGCGCAGAT
>JACMKN010000212.1 GCA_014380135.1 Deltaproteobacteria bacterium | reverse complement strand
GCGATGTTGACGCGATCGTGTTCTGGACCAAGAACCCGAAACCGCTGCTCCGCTTTCTGCCGGAACTGGACGATCTGGGGCTGAAATACTATTTCCAGTTCACCCTCAACCCCTATGACAAGTTATTCGAGCCGCATGTTCCATCCTTGGTTGAAAGAATCGAAACCTTCCGCACCCTGGCAGACATGATCGGACCCCGCCGGGTGATCTGGCGCTACGATCCGATTATCCTCAGCAGCGTTACCCCCATCGGCTATCACCTGGAACAGTTTGCCCGTATCGCCGAAGGACTGCAGGGCGCCAGCGAACGTGCCATGTTCAGCTTTCTGGACTTCTACAGCAAGGCAAGCAAGCGCCTCAAGGCCATCGAGCGGGAGCATGGGGTCAGCTTCTTTGACATCACAGGGGAAGAGTACACGGACGATCGCAGGGGATTGTTGTCCAGTATTCAGAGTTCTGCGGCCGACAACGGCATGAGTCTCAGGTCATGTACCGAGGCTGAAGAACTGGATGATATCGGTATCAGGCATGGCCGCTGTATCGACAGCGGGTTGGTGCAGGAACTGTTCGGCCGCGGCGGGAAGTTCACCAGGGACAAGTATCAACGCAAGGAGTGTGGTTGTGTGGAGTCGGTGGATATGGGTATCTACAACACCTGTTCCTTCCAGTGCGCCTATTGCTATGCCAATGCCGGCCCGCAGATGATCGCCGCCAACCTGAAGAAGCACAACAGTACCGGCCCGGCCCTCATCGGCGAATATCCGCATTAACGAAATCAACTCGTCTGCCATTACCGGCCGATAAAACATCCTGCCGCTGAGCGAACGCTGGCCATGAATGAACAGAATATCCAAATATGAGTTATACTTGCTGCAATGGAACTTCAATAAAAGCACTCACAGTCCTGAAGACTTCACGAACAGATGAAATGTTGCTTTGGGACATGTTGAACAGGGAGGTAAATACCATGCCGGAGATCAAACATGCCGATACTGATTTATTGTTAAGCCCTTTCCACCTGCGTGACTTGTTGCTGAAAAACAGGGTTGTATTGTCCCCATTGACACGATCAAGGGCCGGCCAGGAACGCCTGGCAAATGCATTGATGGCCGAGTACTACTCACAGCGGGCCTCCGCCGGATTGATCATCAGCGAAGCGACGGTGATTTCGAAACAGGCGATCGGCTGGCTGAACAGTCCGGGCATCTATTCCGATCAACAAGGTGAAGCCTGGAAGCAGGTGGTGGCTGCGGTCCATGCCAAAGGAGCGCCGATCTTTCTCCAACTTTGGCACTGTGGCCGGGCTTCTCACAGCAGTTTCCACGAGCAGGAGGGACTGCCGGTCGCCCCATCGGCCATCAGAATGGAAGGGGATGATATCCATACCCCCATCGGCAAACAGAGCCATGAAACGCCGCGCGCCCTGGCAACCGGGGAAATTCCATCCATCGTGGAGGATTATCGACTGGCCGCCGAGCGGGCCAGGAGAGCGGGCTTCGACGGGGTGGAGATCCACGCGGCCAATGGCTATCTCATCGATCAGTTTCTCCAGTCCAGAACCAATCAGCGCAGCGACCGCTATGGGGGCAATGCGGAAAACCGTTTCCGCTTTCTGGATGAGATCGTTCAGGCGATTCTGACTGTCTGGCCGGCCGGTCGGGTCGGTGTGCATCTTTCACCCAATGGCAATTTCAACGACATGGGCTCGCCCGATTTCCACGAAACCTTTCTTTATGCGGCAACCCGTCTCAGCCGCTATGAACTTGGCTACCTGCATGTGGTAGACGGTCTCGCCTTCGGTTTTCACGAACTGGGACCGCCCATGACACTGGCTGAATTCCGGACCGTTTTCAAGGGGCCTCTGATCGGGAACTGCGGCTACACAAAGGAGACCGCCGAAGCTGCCATCCGTAGCCAGCATGTCGACCTGATCTCCTTTGGCCGACCGTACATCAGCAACCCCGACCTGGTGGAGCGGTTTGGAAATGGCTGGCCGTTGAACCCGCTGTCAGACATGAAAACCTGGTATTCTTTTGACGAGGTTGGTTATACGGATTTTCCCATCTACCGAAGCACCCGTTAAACGTATATTGTTGTTCAAACAGAACTTTTGTCTGGTGTCCCTTTTTTCAGAAATGGACTGACCCATGGCTCGTATCAGGATATTATCCATAACCGGCACGCTGGCAGTCACCCTGCTCGTCTTGTACGCATGCTCACCGCTGGTAAATTACCCCAAAAAAAAGGTAGTTGAACCGAAGATTGTAAAAGAAAATTTTGTCGCCAATGACGGGTCGATGTTGCCGCTGCGCACCTGGCTGTCGAAGGACAGACCGGCCAAGGCTGTCGTTGTTGGACTGCATGGTTTCAACGATTACAACAACTCCTTTGCCTCACTCGGGAACTACCTGAGCCGCCAGGGTATTATCTGCTACGCTTATGATCAGCGCGGTTTCGGCGGCACGTCGGGACGTGGGCTTTGGTCGGGGACCGAGGCATACACGAACGACCTTTCCTGCTTTGTAAAGGTAATTCGCAAACGACACCCTGGCATTCCGCTCTACATATTGGGAGAAAGTATGGGGGGCGCCGTGGCAATCGTCGCCATGACCGGGAACAATCCGCCCAATGCCGACGGCGTCATCCTTGTCGCACCGGCGGTCTGGGGACGGGTAACCATGCCCTGGTATCAGAGATGGCTGCTTGCTGTCACCTCGCACACGCTCCCATGGATGAAGTTGACAGGGAAAGGGATGCGTGTCATCCCCTCGGACAACATTGAGATGCGTAAGGCCCTGGGGCGCGATCCGCTGGTTATCAAGGCCACCCGCATTGACGCCTTGTACGGTCTCACCGATCTAATGGACCAGGCACTTTCACGGGCGGAGAAGCTGAATTTACACACCCTGGTCCAGTACGGCGAAAATGACCAGATAATCCCCAAAAAACCGGTCTTACTCATGCTCGAAAAGATGCCCAAGGCAACCCGCAAGGCTTTCTACGAGCACGGTTATCACATGCTGCTGCGGGATTTGCAGGGGGAAAAGCCCTTGGCCGACATCGCAGCCTGGATAGCCGATCATAATGATCCCTTACCCTATGGAACTGACAATTGGAAATGAGAAGAAAGGCTCTGTTTTCGGAGGATATCGGGGCTATTGATAAATTGACAAGTGATCCTTTGTTTGGTTATTGTCGCGACACACAACACACATCAAGGAGGAATTATGAAAAAGATACTTTTGGCACTGTTTCTTGTGTTAGTAACATCCAGCCTGGCGCTGTCGGCCGACACATTGCCGAAGCCCGAGGCGCTCAGTGAAGAGACGATCTTCCTGACGGAGAAGATTTCCGCCAACTACGATACGCTGGTCATCAAGGATTTTTCGGCTGAAGGCGCCGAATACTCACGTGTTAACGACGAGGAAAAGGCCGAAATAATCAAGATGATGCCGCTATTGATGAACAATATTGCCGATGCGCTGACGGCTGAACTGAAGTCCAAGGGTATATTCAAGAATATCGTCAGGAATTCCACACCCACCGGCAGGCAGATAATCCTGGAGGGTAAGATCAGCGAATTCAATGCCGGCAGCAAAGCGATGAAAATGTTTGTAGGTTTCGGCGCCGGCAAGGCCTATCTGAAATTCAAGGGTCGTTTTGTGGATGCATCCGGCAAGGAACTGGCTATATTTGAAGACCGTGAGACCGGCTATTTGGGGTCCATGTCGCTGATGTCATACGATGAACTTTTCCCGTACCAGGCCAGGAGCATCGGTGAGAACCTCGCCAGGTTTCTGATCAAGCTTTACTGACCACACAGCAAGATCAATTAAACTCACTATACGAAAAGCACGTTGATGTGTGCTATTCTTTAAAAGAGGGATACGGAATGCCAACGGTTTTGAGATCTGGGCCTTACAGATTTTACTTCCATAGTCATGAGACAACGGAACCGGCCCATATCCATATTGACCGTGATGATCAGACGGCAAAATTCTGGATATCGCCTGTTGCTCTGGCATCCAGCGTAGGTTTCAGTCCCCGTGAGCTACGCACATTACAACTTATCGTCATCGAACACAGAGTAACACTACTGGAGGCATGGAATGGGTACTTTGGCGCTTAAAGCAGACGAACGAGTTAAAGATCTCCACATTGATGATGATGTTATATCAGTGGATCTTATGGACGGAAGAAGCATATCCGTGCCGTTGATCTGGTATCCCCGGCTTGCCAGCGCGTCACAGGAATCCCGTGAAAACTGGCAGACAAGCGGCAGTGGTTATGGAATCCACTGGCCTGATATTGATGAAGATCTGAGTACCGAAGGATTGTTGCGCGGCTCTCCATCACCAATTGTTTCCAAATAATAGATGTAGAATTAAGCCGCTTTTATCCAATAAAATTTTGTATCAGAAAAAAGCACGGCCCGCGAGAACTGATCTCACGGGCCGTGCTTTTTTGCTTATAGCTTCGTAAATTACTGGGCGGCCTTGACCATCAGATCGCTGACCAGTTTTGTAAAGCGCAACGGGTCCTTGATTGTGGAGCCTTCGGTCAGCAGCGCCTGATCGTAGAGCAGATCGGCATAGTCAGCCAGGGCTGGAGCTGTTCCATCCTTCTGGTGAATGGCGGCCATGGTCTTCAGGATGGCGTGATCCAGGTTCAGTTCCAGGATGCGCTTGGAATCCGGCACGGTCTGGTTCATGGCCTTCATGATGCGCTCCATGTTGGCGTTCATGCCGTACTCATCGGCCACCAGGCAGCAGGCGCTGTCGGTCAGGCGGTTGGAAAAACGTACCGTTTTGACCTTGTCCTTCAGACGGTCGCTGATCAGTGAAATCAGGTCACTGAACTCCTTCTGGGCCTCTTCGCGCTTCTTTTCCTTCTCCTTCTGTTCCTCTTCGCTGTCCAGGCTGATATCGCCGCGATCGACCGCCTTGAGCGATTTTTCGTTGTACTCGGTCAGTGACTGCACAACCCACTCGTCGACCGGGTCGGTCAGGAACAGCACTTCGTAGCCCTTGGCGCGGAACATCTCCAGGTGAGGCGACTGCTCCAGAGTTTCGCGGCTGCTGCCGGTGATGTAGTAGATTTCCTTATGTCCTTCCGGCATGCGCTCGGCATAATCCTTGAGGGAAACAAACGCGCCGGACTCGCTGGAAGTGCTTTCAAACAGCATCAACTCCTGCAGCTTCTCCTTGTTGGCATAGTCGAAATGCATCCCTTCCTTGAG
>JACMKN010000211.1 GCA_014380135.1 Deltaproteobacteria bacterium | reverse complement strand
GAAGGTTGCTCCGGCAGAAGGACCGGTACGTGATTTTGATGCTTCAAGGATTACGATTCCGGTACAGAGCGATATGCCCCAAGGTGTGACTGTTATCGAGAAGCTGTAATTTGTTATGTCTAATGTAATTGAACTGTTCAGGAATTCTGAATAGTTCAATTACATTTTGATGATGCGTCAGTTGTTGCAAGATTTGCAACAACTCAACAAAAAGGGACTTTATCAATGATTCCTGAAACTCAAAACCCTATCCCGATCTCCGCCCTTGAACATTACGTCTACTGCCCGCGCCAGTGCGCCCTGATCCACGTGGAGCGGGTCTGGGACGAAAACCTGTACACCATGCGGGGCCGCGATGTGCATGAACATGTGCATGATGATTCGTCTCACGAACTGGCCGGGGTGCAGTTGGAATGTTCCCTGCCGATCTGGTCACGCCGGTTGAATTTAACCGGCAAGGCTGATCTGGTGGAGTTTCACGGCGATTGCCCCTATCCGGTGGAGTACAAATCGGGGCGTCATCGCAAGGGCAATCCGGAGGCCATTCAGCTCTGCGCCCAAGCGCTCAGTTTGGAGGAAATGTTCACTATCTCCGTACCGAAAGGGGCCATCTTCTGGCACGGCTCGCAGGAACGACGCGAGATAGTCTTTACCGATACCATGAGACATCAGGTGGAAGAGGTGGCGGCAGCCGTGGGGGAGATGCTGGAAATGCGCATCGTGCCGCCTCCGGTGAATGACAAGCGCTGTGAAGGGTGTTCTCTAAAAGAATCCTGCCTGCCCGCCGTGGTCGCTGACAAGGGGCGCATTCGACGGGCGGCGCAAGAATTATACGAGGTTAAACTATGAAGCAACTCCTCAACACACTCTACATCATGACCCAGGGGGCTTACCTGTCGCTCGACCACGAGACCGTGCGGGTGGAGGTGGGCGGCGAACTGAAGCTGCAGGTGCCGCTGCATCACCTCGGTTCCATCGTTACAATGGGCAATGTCATGATCAGCCCGTTCTTCCTCGGCAAATGTGCTGAAGATGGCCGGGCCGTGGTGATCCTCGACCGCAACGGTCGCTACAAGTGCCGCATGGTGGGCAAGACCACCGGCAATGTGTTGCTTCGGCAGGTGCAGTATCAGACCGTGGCGGATGAAACGAAGACAACCGCTATTGCTGCCAGTATGACCGCCGGCAAGGTCAAGAATGCCCGCAACGTGTTGATGCGCAGCGCCCGAGAGGCCGCAACGCCGGACGAAGAAACGCGCCTGCGGAAATCTGCCGATGTGCAGGCCGATGCGCTCTTTCATCTGAAAGAGCCTCGTGATGCCGACCATGTGCGCGGTCTGGAAGGGGAGGCGGCTGCCGCTTATTTTGATGTTTTTACGTTGATGATGAAACCGGCGGAGCGCGACAGTCTACCGATGAACGGCCGTAATCGCCGTCCGCCGCTGGACCCGGTCAATGCCTTGATCTCGTTTCTCTATACCTTGCTGCTGAATGACTGCATCAGTGCCCTGGAGGGTGTTGGCCTGGATCCCCAGATGGGATTTCTGCATGTGCCGCGCCCCGGCAGACCTTCGCTGGGACTGGATCTGATGGAGGAATTCCGCGCCTTCCTGGCCGATCGATTGGCGATCACACTGATCAATCGCAAGCAGGTGACGATCGATCATTTTGAACCGCGCCCCGGCGGCGCGGTTTATCTGAACGAAAAAGGGCGTAAGGAGGTGGTGGCGGCCTACCAAAAACGCAAACAGGAGGAGGTGGAACATCCCCTGCTGGCTGAAAAGTCGCCCATCGGCCTGCTGCCGCACTTGCAGGCCCGTTTGCTGGCCCGTCATCTGCGGGGCGATCTTGAGGCGTATGTGCCGTATGTCCATGTGTGAAGAGTTTGTAGAGTTTGGGGAGGAGGCTGGAAGTGCCTAAGATAGAACGGTTTGAAGATATTCAGGCGTGGCAAAAGGCCCGTGAACTGGTGAAAGAAATTTATTCTGTCAGCAATGCCGGGGCGTTTACCAGGGATTTCGGCCTACGCGATCAGATCCGCCGGGCATCGGTGTCGATCATGCTTAATATTGCATAGGGTTTTGCCAGGAAAACAACTAAGGAATTCGCTCAATTTCTGGTGATTGCTCATGGATCGGCAGCCGAAGTGCAGGCTGCGTTATATGTTGCACTGGATCAGAAGTATGTAACATCTGAGCGCTTTGAGTCCCTTTATAACATGAGTGATGAAACCTCCAGAATGATCATGGGATTTGCTCGCTATCTGAGCAAATCATAACTCCATGAACTCTAAACTCCATTAACTCAAAAGAGGCTTTATGTGGGTCGTTGTCTGTTATGACGTTAATACCGAGACACGCGATGGAAGACGGCGCTTGCGGCGTGTGGCGCAGGTCTGCAAAAACTTCGGGCAGCGGGTGCAGAAGTCGGTTTTCGAGTGCCAGGTGGACGAGATGAAGTTCGAGCAACTCCGGCGGCGGTTGCTGAAAGAGGTAAAGCTGGAGTTGGATAATCTCCGTATCTACCGGTTGACGGAACCGAGGGAAAGCCGTGTCGAGGAGTATGGTTCAACCAGAACTGTTTTCTTCGATGAAGAAACACTGGTTGTATGAGTGCGCGAACCATGTGTTCATACGGGAAATGGGGGGTGTTCGCGATGTTGGAAAATCAGATAGTTAGAGGTGAATGGGAGTGTGTTGTGCCCTGCTCAGGCAACTGTTCCGCCAGGTTCGCAAAAATGGTGGACTAACTTGTTGGAAACTGGCCCCTTTTTGAGGGGACAGAGCGCCCGTCCTACCTGGGCGGGCGAGGATTGAAACAACCACAACACAATCGGATACTCGCCAGCAGGGGTGCTCCTGAAACCGATTTGGCTGTTCTTTTTCCGTGGGTCACGCTACGGGATACCATGTTGGGGGGGCGATACGTGGGGAAGTTTTGGCATCGGCCCGGCCAAGGCCTTTTGTTGTGGGTTGATGCTGGTGCGGCTGGTTTAAATCAAAGACGGGCGAACACAAGGTATCGCCCCTACGGGTGGGTGATTGATTGAAGGACGGGGATGGTTTTATTTCCGGTATGCCTTGTCATGTTGGACATGCAGGCTGACTAGCACAATGGTTGGTCCGTTAAGAAGGCAAGTAATGGCACGGGCACTGCCACTGACACGGAGCGAGTAAAGCTGTTGTCCCGTTGATGGTTCGATCATTCCGCGCAATTTTTCAAAATTCAGGCCGGGATGGCTCCAAAGCTGGATCAGATCAAGCTGCTGGATCAGTTGCAACATTTTGGCGGCAGCCTTGCGGATGGGAAGTTCGGCGGCCATGACCGCATCGTCGAATGCGGGGCGAATCTCAATCCTCACCGGACCACCTGGCAGCGAGTTTATTGGCGACTTCGGCGGATTCAATTATGGCAGACTGGCGTGGATCGGTGAGTGATGCGGTTATCGCTTGTTTGGCTTCAACAGTCCAGGCCCACAATTGATGTTTTGGAACCGGCTCTACCGGAACCAGTATTATCCGGCCATCTTCAAGGATTTCAAGATCAATGGTATCCCCAGGTTTGATCCCGACCATCGGGGGGAGCGTGATCCGTCGTCTGGCGTCTGTTTGTAGCAACATGGTATGTATCTCCTGCAAAAACAGTAACACAAGCTGTTGTTTGAGGGCAATACCCATTTACCTATTTGATCTGGAATCGGAATTAGTCTATGTTTACAACAACCCCAGTACTCCTTTGAGGCTGTGCTCCACCGCTGTCATCTCGTCTATGGTGAGACTGGTCAGTGGCCCGTCTCCGAAGCGGTCTTTGTCGAGCGCACGGGGTTGGTCAACGACAACCTGACACGGTTTGAGAAGCCGGTCGCGTGGCTCGATTACGATGCGCCATCGTTTGAAGGATGGATAGACCTGTGTGGTAAGTGGGAGGATAACAACCATCGGAGTGGCGCTTGCCGTGAGGGCATCGTCCTGGATGACCAGAACCGGCCGAATTTTGGCAATTTCACGTCCCCGGCCGGGATTGAGGTTGGCGGCCCATATTTCACCGCGGCGCATCATTTCCACCACTTTTCAGCCTGCTTGGCGGGCCGGGATCCGTCTGGTTTGCATCCTTCGGCGATGTCCAGTGCCTCGTTGCTGGTTGCCATGCTTTCTTCGGCCATTTCAAGAGCCGCTCGACGGATAGACTCATCAGTATAGGCGGTGTGGGCCTCGGCCACCAGTTCGGCCATGAAACGCTCTCGCTCGCGACGTGCAAGATAATCTACGATAGCGATTCGCACTACTTCGGAGCGTGGAAGACGTTCAAGGCGGGCTTCATCATCCAGGCGGTGATCCAGATCTTCCGGCAGGCGCAGGCTTAACGCGGGCATAATTGACCTCCATGTATTGCAAAACGTATTACATAACGTAACTCAATATATTGGGTTACGTCAAGATATGCGTTGACAGGTTATTGTTGATAAAAGCCGAATCCATGACCGCACCGCACGCGAGAAGATGAAATGCTGGGGGCGTCCAGTGGATGTATTTTTGAATATTAATCGGGAGATATTGTTCATGCTGCATAATAATCCTGGACCGGCCAACAACCATGTAAAGAGCGATATCCTGCGCTGGATATTGATCTGCTGCGGCTGGTTTTGCATCGTGGCCGGGATGGTCGGCATCTTTCTTCCGTTGTTGCCGACGGTACCTTTCCTGCTGCTGGCTGCGGCCTGTTTTGCCCGAAGTTCGGTGCGGTTTCATACCTGGCTGATTCAACACAACCGCCTGGGTCCGCTGATCCGTGATTACCTGAATGGCGGCGGTATGCCGTTGAGGGCAAAGAGAATGGCGATAGGCATGGTGTGGGTTTCTGTTTCTGCTTCGGCATTTCTGTTCGTGCAGGTTGGGTGGTTAAAGATCGTGCTGATGGCTGTTGCCGCAGGCGTCACTCTGTATCTGCTCAACCTGCCGACAATCGAGTCTGAGGGGAAGGGCTGTGAATCCAGTGAGAAGAGGAGCTGAGGGTGGGCAGGTTGGGTAAAGACGGTTTCAGGGTAGGGAAAAGGGGAGGGTTACCTCACCGCGTACACGACCAGACCGCTGCCGGTAACTTCCACCCGGCAGTTTGAAAATCCGCGCCTTTTCAGGCGGAACATGATCAGCGGCGCCACCAGGCGATGTACTCCCGGCAGTATCAGTGGAAAGTGGTTGAAAGAGGTGCGCCAGATTGCTTCCCAGGTGGCCTTGAAAGACAACCGGCTCTGTTTTTTTGCAGGTTTATGCATTTTGCCGATCGGCATGTCTCAGCTGTGCTCGCTGGTTTCGTGGAACTCCAGTTCCTTCCAGTTTTCGATGGTGTTATCCAGTCGCCACTGGCTGCCGGCCATGTAGGTCAGCTTGCCTTCGCCGTCGATATAGACGTGCATGGCCTCTTTCTTCTCGAAATCCTCGATCTGTCTCTTCTCCCCGGTCACCCAGCGGGCGGTGACATAGCTGACCGGCTCGAAGGCCACCTTGACGCTGTATTCATGTTCCAGACGGTGCATGACGACCTCGAACTGCAGCAGTCCGACCGCGCCGATGACCCAGTCGGAACCCATCACCGGTTTGAAAACCTGGGTGGCGCCCTCTTCTGCCAGCTGCACCAGCCCCTTCTCCAGCGCCTTGGATTTCATCGGATTCAACAGGCGCACCTTGCGAAAATGCTCCGGCGCAAAGCTGGGGATGCCGGTGAACTTGATCTCTTCTCCCATGGTGAAGGTGTCGCCGATCTTGATCGTGCCGTGGTTGTGGATGCCGATGATGTCGCCCGGCCAGGCTTCTTCGACGTTGGTGCGATCCTGGGCCATGAAGATGGTGGCGTTGGCGATCTGTACCTCGCGCCCCAGGCGGACGTGGCGCACCTTCATGCCGCGGGTGAACTTGCCGGAACAGATGCGGAAGAAGGCGATCCGGTCGCGGTGGGCCGGGTCCATGTTCGCCTGGATCTTGAAGGCAAAGCCGCTGAAGGGTTCTTCATAGGGCGATACGGCGCGGCTGGTGGTTTCGCGGGGGAGCGGGTGCGGCGCGTATTCGACAAAGGCATCCAGCAGCTGCTGCACGCCGAAGGTGTTGATCGCGCTTCCGAAGAAGACCGGTGTCTGGCGGCCGGCCAGGTAGGCCTCCCTGTCAAACGGATTGGCGGCACCCTCCAACAGTTCGATGTCGTTACGCAGTTCCGCCACCTGGCTTCCCAGCAGTTCGTCCAGGCGCGGGTCGTCCAGGCCGTTTACGGTCAGGATCTCGCCGACTCCGTCGGCCGCTTCGGCGTCAAAAAATGTCAGCTCCCTGGTGTAGAGGTGGTAGGTGCCGCGGAAGCGCTTGCCCATGCCGATCGGCCAGGTGATCGGCGCGGTCTGCATATGCAGGTTTTTCTCGATATCGTCCAGCAGGTCGAACGGTTCCTGCCCCTCACGGTCCAGCTTGTTCATGAAGGTCATGATCGGAGTGTGGCGCAGGCGGCAGACTTCCAGCAGTTTCCTGGTCTGGGTTTCGACTCCCTTGACCGAGTCGATCACCATCAGCACCGAGTCTACCGCGGTCAGCACTCGATAGGTGTCTTCGGAGAAGTCGTTGTGGCCGGGGGTGTCCAGCAGGTTGATCTCGCAGCCATCATAGGCGAATTTCATGACCGACGAGGTGACAGAGATGCCGCGCTGTTTTTCAAGCTCCATCCAGTCGGAAGTGGCGTGGCGGGCGCTTTTTCGGGCGCGTACTTCTCCGGCCTGCTGGATGGCGCCGCCAAACAGCAACAGCTTCTCGGTAATGGTGGTCTTGCCGGCATCGGGGTGGCTGATGATGGCAAAGGTGCGGCGTTTTTCGACTTCTTCGGTGTTAAACAGTTCCACTGGTTTTTACTCCTTGTTGACAAACGAAAGGCGGACCGGACCCGCCTGTAATGAAAAAAAGCTGATATCTTGAAATTATCCTTTGAACACCAGCCGGTCCAGGCACCATCGGCCGCCGCCTGCGATCAACAGGTAAAGAGCAATTCCCAGCAGGGCGATACTGTATTCCATGCCGTGTCCGCGCCCTGGCACACAGTTGGCGTTCAGGAAAAAGCCGTTTACCCAGTGTACCTTGTAGATCGCCACCAGCATGACCGCCGAAATACCGGCGGCCGAGAGGCGCGTCAGGAAACCGGTCAGTATGCCGAAACCGCCGCCGAATTCGGCCAGGATCGCCAGCAACGTAAATATGGGGGGAATCCCCATCTTGTCTTCGTAGTTTCTCAAGGTTCCGGTCAAGCCATGCCCGCCGAACAGTCCCAGCAGTTTTTGCGAGCCGTGTGCCATAAAAATCAGCCCCAGCGGTAAGCGCAGCATCAGCGGCGCAATCAGCTCCGTTACGTCAAAGTTTCCCTTAGCCATTGGTATTCTCTCCGATCTCCCGGTGCAGTAGTCTGTTTTTCCCGCCGTGCTTTACGGTGTACGGCCTATGCATATAGCACGATAACAGGCTGCTAACAATCGTTTCATGATCTAGCCGGACCAGCTGCATTTTACGATCAGCAAATATGAAAAGGAGCGGGCTGCACAGCAATCGCCATGCAGCCCGCTCCGAATGGCCTTCCTTTTAACGACGATTATGCTCCGCCGCTGTTTATGATATTTTCCAATGTCTTGTTTGCGTCTTCAAGCCGATCATTGAGTATTCGCAACTCATTAGTTGTATAAACATCGGTTCCTCTGCCAATTTCTTTCTGAATTCTCTCTATTCGCTGCTGGATGGAATCCACCTGAAGCCCGCAATTCATTGCTACCAGCAGGCACTCATCCTTATTCGGCTGATTGCTTTCATCGGTAAACGTTTTTACTGATCCTTCTTCTGCAAGTACCGGAACCGCCATTATCATCAAAGCGGCTGTCAGTAAGGCAAGTTTTCGTAGCATGCGTCTCATGGCCAGCCTCCATATAAATTGATTGTGCTTCTTATGTTTGAAGGATAGCAGGTTTTTTTGGCCGCTGCAATTGAATTTCATTATCAACCATATCAGGTGTTTCACAGGTCGGTTAAATGTTGCCATCATGCAGGAAAAGGGAAATCAACTACTCCCCATTATGTCTTCCCGGCCTTATCTCAACGATCGTGCCATTTGGCGCCAACTTTTCAATTTCCTCAATTTCTGCGTCTGTAACGGCAATACACCCTTTCGTCCAGTCAACTTCCGTGTGATGATCGCCAACCCACGAGAATCCATTCTTAATGCCGTGGATCATGATGTCTCCGCCCGGAGATACACCAAGTTCTTTTGCTCGCTTTTTGTCTTTCTCGTTTGGATAGGAAATATGAAGAGACAGGTGATAACGGCTGTCCTTGTTTCTTGAATCGATAACGTAGAATCCCTCCGGGGTTTTGTTATCGCCTTGCCTTTCTTTTGGACCGTTCGGGTTTCCCCCCAAGGCTATCTGGTAGGTCTTGAGCACCTTGCCCTTTGAGAGCAACGACAATCGTCGTTCCTTCTTTTCTATCAGAATCTTGTCTGCCGGTTCCTTCTGGACTGCAAAAACCTCTTTTTTCAGTTTAACAATCTCATTCTCTTTGCTCTTAACCCCTTGTTCAAGCGCTTCAATCTTTTTTTGCAGGGTAACAATCTCAATTCCCTTGTTTTGAAACTCTTGTCGTAGCGCCTCAATCTGTGTTTGCTGCGTAGCAATCGTCTTATCTTTGACAATGACATTATTGATATTGAATATCATCAACTCACTGTCCTTCCTGTAGCCACTCCCCGGGTAATCCTTGATGAGTTTCTGAAAACATTCCAGAGATTTCTGATAATCTTTTTGCTCATTACCGGGATACGCATAAATGATACCCATCTCGAAAAGAACCCGGTCTCCCGCTGTGGGATGTTTTTCAATGATCTGCTGATATTTGGCCAGAGAGGCCTGGTAGTTTCCCTGGCTGAAATAATCATTCGCTTCTATAAAGGATGGCTTGGCCTGAGATCCCTCATTAAAGTGACTGCATCCGCATATCAGCATTGGTGCTATTATGATGCAGACAAAGAACAAGTTTAGATGCTTACACATCGTTCTTTGCTTTTTACCCATATTCGACTTCGTGTCCGTTGGTAATATGTTTGATGATCGCAGAACCATTTCTCTTCCTCTTGACTTGAATCGTGAAACATAAGCAAGTGGCAGGGTATAAAAACCCTGCCACTTGCTTTCCTGCGTGCTAACAACAAAGTTAACAGCTCCGCATAAAAATGACTTATTCCAATTCCAAATCAAGGCGCTATCTTCGTTGGCTTGTCTTCGGCTCCTCAGCGTACGTGTTGTACGCCTTCGTCGCCTCAATCCGCGCCGCCTTGATATCACTCTTGATTTGAAATCGGAATTACTTCTTCATTGATTTATGGAACATTTCGTCAGCCTTCTTCGTCTTTTCATCTGCGATTATCGCCTTTTCATCTGCAATCTTCGCCCTTTCATCTGCCATCTTCAGAGCATTTTCTGCCCGGGTTGCGGCAGCGTCTGCCTTTAGCGTGGCTGCATCAGCTGCAGCCTTGGCAGCCTGCGCATCCTGCGCTGCCTGATCAGCTTTTGCACCAGTCAACATTTGCTGCGACTGAACTTTCTCAAGGTCACCTGTTGTAGCACAACCACCAAAAGTAATAGCAGAAACAAACATCATTGTGATCACCATTAGACTCTTCATCGTTTAATCACCTCCTTTCTACTCAGTTTGCGGACAGGAATATTCATCTCAACCGCTGTGCTGATTAATATCGATAGATAACGGATTCGATACCGTCTTTTTGGAGGATCAGTCTGGATTCCTCCAAAGCCTTTTCACTCGTGTCGAACCCACCGATCAGGACACGGAGTAGCGGTCTTTTTCCGTCCTTGTGGAACGATGCCTCATATCCCTGCTGTTTCAGTTTTTCTGCAAGAGAAAGCGCGTTCTTTTCCTCGGCAAATACCCCTATCTGGAGAGCATAGCCCCCTGGATTTCCTGGGCCACCTGTCTTTGAAACTTTTGTTTTTTCTTTAGCCGGCCCTTTCACAGCCCTGTCCGGTGGCGTGTTTTCGTTTTTCGGTCTTACAGCAGCGGGCGATGCGGCCGCTCTTTCAATCAATCTGCCATCTATCTCCAGATCAATTTTCAGGCGTTTGATTGCATCTTTGGCATCTCTGATATCATTGAACGGGCCGGCAATAACCTGGTAGCCAACGTTCTTTGATACCACCTTGGCCGGGATTGGTGGCCCCTGATGGTTGATAATGGCGGCCATCCGCACAGCATCAATCTCGTCATGCAGGTCGGCAGCCAAAACAGACCAGGCATCTTTTTTCAGTTCCGGTATTTCCGGTCTGCCAAATAATTCGCCGGGGTGCCTGACTTCCATGGGTTCCGCAACCCCTTTCCCACTTCCTTGACTGATCTCGAAGATGGGGACAGGAATCCCGCGGGCTTCGGCCAATACATTCTTGACTTTGCTCCAGTCAAGCGCACGCCCCGATTTCTTTTCAATATTTCTCAATTTTGCATATATCTTGTCAAGCTCGGCAGCGTCCAGGTCTTCCGGGGACGCATGAACTTCCATGTAAACTGCCCCATTACTTTGACCCAGGAGATATGGCTGGTTAACCATGTACACAGGGGTTTTTACCGGAGTGTTCTCATAGAGTTTCTTCACATTTTCCGGATAGAGTCTTATGCAGCCATTGGTTGCCCTAAGACCGATGCTGGCCGGTTTATTAGTGCCATGGATCAAATAACTCGGCTTACTTAAATACAGCGCGTATTCTCCCAGGGGATTTTGAGGTCCAGGCAGAATCTTGGCGGGCAGAGGATCTCCTTTTTTTCGATGATCCTCAGCAATTGAGGAAGGAACATGCCAGGTCGGCCGGCTTACCTTGCGCTCCACAAACATTTGACCTGTGGGCGAGGGTCGCTCTTCGGTACCGACACCGGCCGGGTAGGTCAAAACCGCCAGTGATTCACCATTTCCTTTAAATTGAAAAAGCCTCATTGCGGCCAGGTTAATCACGATGCCTTTCCTGGGAGCGTCCGGCAGGATAAAACTCAGAGGCAACATGATACGTTCTCCGGCCTTGGGAACCCATATATCTACTCCCGGATTAGCTGCAGTGACTTCTTTGATTCCCAGGCCGAAGTGTCTTGCAATATCCGGTAGCGTATCCCCCTTTTCAAGACTGATGAATCTCAACCGGCCAATAACATCATCTCTTTTCGCAACAGAAAACTCATTTTGTTCGACATATTCTTCCAGATGTCTTGGAATGGGCTGGTGTTCCTCATGAACTATTTTTGTTGTAGCGCACCCATGGAGAGACAAGATAACGACAAAAAAAACTATGAGACGAAGCGTATTGGATATGGATATCAGCTCAATAATTCGGTACATGGGTCAAAAAAGATCCTTTCAAATATATGTGATGGCACAAAAAAAAGCCGGGTCGCCGAATATCTTCTGTATATTTCGGCGACCCGGCTGTCTCAATGAGACCCTGTAGGCTTTCCGTCCCATCCTCGCGAATGGTTTAGTATTATCGTTTTATCAATGTATTGAAGCGTACTTTGTCCTCGTGCATACTTGCCTCAACGGAGAAGCTTGTCAAGAAAAAATTTGGTTAGTTAACTAAAAATGTGCAATCCAGTGGTTCAATCGGTTTCACAAGTATGTGATATAACGCTATTTTAAGACATTCAGGCGGTTTTAAACCATACGTTTTTCTGATAGTCAATTAGCACAGAATTAGCACAGCAGACACAAAAACAGGCTACAGCATGAACTGTAACCTGATGGTAATATTGGTGGGCGGCATGGGAAAACCCGACAATTGTTTAACTATATAATATCATTTACAAAATAGGTTGCATTTATCCTAAAAAGTTTGCAATTTGTATGATTTATACCTACCACAAACCCCTCCATATGTAAAGTGGGAGGTGATACCACCCCCGCCTTATTCCCCATTCATTCAGCCCTTACTCACCATGCATCCCAGGGTAACAGGTGATTAAAAAGACTAAATCTGTCCTTTATATATAACCTATCAGCAGTACGCCTGCAGCTCTCCCAGGTATCCACCTAAACCTCGCTGTAATCCCATTTACTGACACTCCTTCCCTAAGTTTCTAATAGCTCCATAAGATCGTTGAAAATGGCAAGAGGAAATATTTTTAGATATTTTTGTTTTTAATGAGAAATTTTCATTCCTGGCTCGTACATAAAATTGTAGAGGGAAATTTTTCCTTCGCCGCAATATGGCAGGCTCGGGGGCAGGGTCTGAATCGTAGCGGCAGCGTCCCGAATTGAATATTGACCACCCTCTCGCGGCAGCTCAGTTGACGTATGACGTTATTACTATATCAAAAATATGGATACCAATAAATGCTTAATAATTCACTACATAGCCTCACAGAATGGTTAAAGAAATATCCCTGGGAACTCTTTCTGACCATCCGGACGCCAACCAGGGTACTGCCTCATGATGTAATCATCAGCGAGATTTTAAGGCCCCTGGCGCTATTCTCAGGGGCCAACATCGCAGCGATCACGGTAATCGTCCCGAAATCTGACCGGACGGCACCTCATGCCCACTGCCTGATTCTATCGAAGAACAACTGCCTAAACCTAATATCACCGGAGATACTGAACCACCTCAAAGCTACCTCAGCACTCAGCACCCATAAAGAGGCCATCGATCTGCAGCCGTTTGTCAATGAGGGCGCTTCCGGATACCTCGCTAAAAACGTCATCTTCGACCACGGAGAAATTTTTTACTACAACAAGCGGTTACTAGCCGCCACTCAAAAGGAGATTTAACAATGGACCACACAAAATGCATTAACGACACGATCAACAAGTACGCAGACTTCCCGAATATCCAAGCCGACATGCGCAAACTCTTGAAATACACGGAGTCACAGTTCCGCATGTTCCTAACCCCGATCATCAAAAATCAGACCCCCCTCGACGAAGAGATGGACGCCATCACAGACCGATTCAGTGAAGACGACGCAGAAGCCCATGAGGCATTCAAGCAGGTTGTCCTAACCATGGCGCATGGAGTCACAGACCCCGGCAGGCCTGAGACGCCTCAGAAACTTAAACACATCCTGGCAGGCCTGAGCCACCGACCGGAGCTTGTCGCCGCCGTCAAAGAAGCGGGGGCGCTGTTCGCGGCAGCTCTGCAGAAAGGCTTGGTCGATGCCAAACGATAATCCAAGCATCCCCGGCTGGCTCGTAGCAATCCAAGTTGTCTACTGCGACAATTCCCGGCGATCTGTTCAATGTATCGTGCCTGGAAACGATCGAATCCAGGCTGGAAAGTTTGCCGCAGCCCTCGCAAGGCGTGCAGCATCCTGGCCGGTTGAGGACGTGTCTATAATTCCGATAGCACCAACAACCCTTGAAAAAATGCCTTCCGGAGTCCATGACTTAGGCCTCTGATTCTCCTGGCTGTAGGGTCTCCTTCCCCTGCATCCGCTCTGAGCGGACATGCACCCCTCAAACTCAAACTAAAGGAGCTTTACCTATGAACATTTTCGACGAAAACGCACTTGATCAGCTGCATGAACTCCAGCAGAAACGCCTGGCAGAGATCCACACCAATGGGCAGGACTACCACGTCAACGGCTCTGAAAAATCATTCCGTGGCTTGCAGGACTCCAGCACCATCGTGTTCCCGGCAGGCTCCCCCGTTCATTCCGGATGCACTATCGACAGCAAGGCCGGGAGTCACTATGTCGCTGCAGTCCAGGGCAAGGCCGGATTCATCCAGGCATCTGTAATGCCCGTAATCGGCAGCATCGAAACCATGACTACCGCCAAAAATGGCAGCTTCCTACGATCCGGTTCATTGCCGATCCTGAGCCGATCAGCTGGGGAAATCGGCGTCCCGGCTTTCGGTGCTCCTGCTACTGGCTCCACGATCAAGCACGGCGGACAGCTCTTCTCTGTCGTTTCTGTTCGGCGTGACGGTCCTATCTCCATCCTGCGAGTTCAGCCGACCCAGCAGAAGTCAGCACCGGCCCCCAGGACAAGCACCGGATACCGTGGCGGTCTTGAACACACAGCGCCGACAATGGCACCTCTTCGCGGTCTTAGCGCATGGAACTGATTCCCTCCCCAACAACGTACCGCACCACATCCGGGCATACCTTCGCCGCAGCCTCTCCGCAGCCTTTCGAGGTGTTCAGCGATGGTGACCTTGACAACATCAGCGCCGGTCAGTTCGCAGTTGACGAGGCTGGTAATCAATTCAGCATCTTGGAGATCAGGCTCGTGGCTGGCCGGATGTACCGCATCACCCTACAGCCGGGATAGGTGACCCTCCCTGGCGGAATATTAGTCTCTTACAACTTGAGTCGTAACATTTTTTGATAAGACTTCAGCTTGCAAGAGCTGGAACAATAGTCAATTCGGTTATTCGGCAGCATGCGGCTATTACGCTGCGACCAAGTTTGGTGAGGTAATAACGATAGG
>JACMKN010000027.1 GCA_014380135.1 Deltaproteobacteria bacterium | reverse complement strand
CACGTTCTGAAATGCCATTCCGTCATTATCTGCAATGCCGCCCGCTATGGAGGCGACCTCGTTTTGACGCCTGCAGCCAGCATCTT
This sequence comes from Deltaproteobacteria bacterium, assembly GCA_014380135.1. GTDB lineage: Bacteria > Desulfobacterota > Desulfuromonadia > Geobacterales > Pseudopelobacteraceae > JACRCG01. Next base: position 3,951 of record JACMKN010000027.1, on the reverse strand, counting down.
CGAACCGGAGTTGAATCTTTTCTGCATCACGTCCGAAAACCGGCGCGCCTATCTGAGAATTGTCCTGGATGTCCTGGCGGGACGTTCCTGCCGTGAGCGTGATGTGACGCGGCTTCGTGCCACACAGCTTGAAATAGATGGTGATAGTCCAATTCAGCTGGATGGCGACTACATTGGGCGGGCCCCGCTCCGAGTCAGCACGATTGCCGATTTCGCCAGAATTATCGTATGAAGCTGTCTTCGCCTTCTGCGCCCATGTTTGCCGTTGTCAGACGGCTCACTTCTATATATGCCTTGTTGACATTGTATGAAGCCAATGTTATCTAAAACTTATTAAATATTATGCAATAGACAAGTGGCGCCCCGATGTGAGAGTCTGTCCGTCCGGTTTCTGCGGCAAATGAACTAGCGTGCTGCGGGGAAACGGATACGGGGCCAAATTTAAAGGAGGATAATAAATATGCGACCTCAAAAAAGTTATTTAAGAATGCTGACCGCGATGCTGAGTATGGCGGGCATCTTCTTGCTGATTGGTGTCAGCAACGGTTTTTCCCAGGAAACGACTGTCAAAGAGAGACCTGTCGGTAAAAAAATATCCCCGGCCTCTAATCTCTACTCCGTTGATCCGGAGCCACTTACTCCTGTCCAGTGCGGCCAATGTCACAGCGGCCTTTATCAGGATCTCAAGAATGACGGCGGCCGTCACAGGTTTGAATGCCAGAATTGCCACAAGTCTTTCCATGCCTACAGTCCGGTGAAAAACAACTGGCAGGAACTGATGCCCAAGTGCCGGGATTGTCATCTTCTTCCGCACGGCGAAAAAATTACGGACTGTTCGTCATGCCACAACAATCCCCATGCGGCCACCAAAATTCCGATGTCGAAGACACTGATCAACTCATGCGCCAGCTGTCACAGCGGTCCTTTCGAGCAGTTGCAGAAATTCCCCAGCAAGCATACCAAGCTGTCTTGTGACAATTGCCATACGACGCACGCTTTTGTTCCCAGCTGCAACGCCTGTCACAAGCCGCATTATGAAGGCCAGGAATTCAAGACCTGTGCCAGCGAATGTCATCCCGTGCATCAGCCACTGCAGATCAAGTTTGCAAAAGACGCCAATGCCAGGACTTGCAGCGTCTGCCATGACAAGGCCTATGTCAAGTGGACCAAAACACCGAGTAAACATGGTAAGGTCAATTGTGTAAGCTGCCACAACAAGCATGGCTACATCCCGCAATGCAGTGCGTGTCACACCGGGCCGCACAGCAAGCAGCTACATGAAAGATTCCCGAAATGTCTGACCTGTCATCAGGACCCGCACGATATGCCGGTCAAGCAGCACAGCAAATAGGTGGGAAGAGTTTTGTCAGCTGACCATCAATCTGTTGTGAAGGGAGGGGCGTTGTTCTTGCAAGGTTGTTGTCGGACTCTACTGATGTTGGCCGCCGGACTGCTCCTGTTGATGCCTTCGGCGAGTTCGGCGGCCGATCTCCACGTCACTTCCGATACGATCATGCGCGGCTTTGACAGGCAGACCGCCAATGGCAAAAAACTTGCTGCCGTGCCGGCTTACGAATATCTGCAGCTCGATTACGGCAACCTCAAGAGCACGGGATTGTCGCTGCACGCCAATGGCTGGGGCCGGCTCAATCTGGGTGACAATTATAACGATGGCAACAACACCGGAGAGTTGCTGCATGCCTATCTTCAGTATGTGTCGCCCGGCAGGGATGTCCTGGTGCGAGCCGGGCGTCAGTATGTTTTCGAGGGAGTGGCGCGGGACAATATTGACGGAATCTACGCCAAAACCGATCTGGTCCCGGCGGTTGTCCTTTCTGCCTATGCCGGTTCCCCGGTTACACTGGACTCCTCAAACGGGCGCAAGGATGATCTGATCTTGGGAGGGAAGATCTCCCATTCCCGCCCCGGGCTCTATGATCTGGGCGCCTCGTACAAATACGTGGCAGATAACGGTCGCCGGGATGAAGAGAGCATCGGCACCGATCTTACGCTGCTGTTCCCGGGAGCTGCCTACCTGTTGGGCCACTCGGCCTACAATCTGGTCAGCGGCGGCTGGAAAGAGCACTCCTATGAGTTGCGGTTGCCCTTGAAACAATTCACAATCCAACCCTTCTTCCAGTATTTCAGTTACGCCGATTTTTTCAATAACCGTAACAACAGCGCCAACCCGTTTCGTTTCCTGCAGGGTAGCGACAATTCTCTGACCGTGGCCGGTACGGAAGCCTTCTGGTATCCCTCTGAGCATCAGGAATACGTCCTGCGTTTCAAAAACTACGATTACGACAAGCGCTTCAGCAACTCCCAGTTGTATTCCCTGCTTGCCATCTGGAAATGGAAAATACTCTCGGAGGTTGGCGCCGAGTTTGGCCGCATGCAGGGCAACGACGCAGAAAACAGTTATTACCTTGGCAGGGGCTATTTTTTCTGGAACATTTCGCCCGGATTCATAACCGCTGACTTGATGTATGTAAACTATGACAAGGCGATCTATGCTAAAAACAGTTCTCTGTTTACCTCGGTCGGCGGGGGCACCAAGTTCTTCAACGACGCGCTCAGCCTGAAACTGTCCTTCGACTACAGCAACGATCCTTATTTTGATGCGGATTACCGCTGGATGCTGAAGCTTAATTATGTTTTGGATAAAACCTTTGCCGGCGCTGTCCGGAAAAACTGAACATTGTCTGCAATCGATATAAATGGAGTTAATGCGTGAAGCCCCTTGGATATATAGTCTTATTGACGGCGGTATTATTGCTGATGCTGCTTGTCGCCTGCACGGCGCGCAACGCTTATCGCTTGCCCGCCACTCATCCTCAGTTGAGCGAACTGGGTGAGAGAAGGGAATTCTGCACGAAGTGCCATGGCTTCAAAAAAGAGCCCTTTGATTTCGAACGCTACAATCACACGTCGCTGTTCACCGATTCGCACCGTCTGGTGGCTTACCAGGACGAGCGGGTCTGTGCTCTTTGCCATAGCCAGACTTTTTGCAGCGACTGTCACGCCACCCGAGTCGAGCTGAAGCCGTCACTGAAAAACCAGACCGAGAACTACCGCCGGGTGCAGCACCGGGGAGATTACCTGGCGCGTCACCGGATTGAAGGGCGTATGGATCCCACCTCCTGCTTCCGTTGCCATGGGAATCCCAAATCATCCCAGACCTGCCAATCGTGTCATGGTTAGTATCAGCAGACAGAAAATGAGGGGGAAGAGCATGAAGTTGCTGTTGGCGGTTGTTTTGCTCTTTATACTGAATCTGGCGGGCTGCGGCAGTTCCGGGAATTCGAATGCTCCGGTTACCACCGCGTCCCATGAAAAAGCATGGGTGACGTACCACCGGAATGATATTGTCAGTTTCAAGGGCTTCACTACTGCCCTGCCTGCCGTAGACGGCATCCTGGTAAGCGAGCATGTTACCCAGTGCCGGGCGTGCCATGGTGCCGACCTGCTGGGCTCCAAGCCTGGTTCGGTCGTGCCTGCCTGTTTTGATTGCCATGTTGTGGATCCGGTCAAGTACCCGGTCATGTGCTACTCCTGCCATGGGGGCAGGCCCTATCCGGTTATGAGTCCGCAGCGGTGGTATTCGACAGTTGTAGCTGCGCAAAAGCTGTATTCATCCAGCCTTCCCACACGTCCCGGTCTGCCGTTGGACTCCGCATTCATCAGCAGGGTCAGAAGCAACTCTGACATCCACCTCAAACACAAAACTGTTCCAATAAACACCAGCAATATCAACATTGATGAATGCGCTGTGTGCCATGGCGAGAAGAGCGCCCGGGGAGAAATACACCATACTGTAGTGATGATTAAATTGAAGCTGGGGTGTCTCGGTCCGCTGCCTTTCGGATGCCATACCTTTGCAATTGGTACTAATGGTTTTACTTTGGTAACCCCTGATTGTTCCGTCTGCCATAGCGGTTTGCCCTGATTTAT
>JACMKN010000210.1 GCA_014380135.1 Deltaproteobacteria bacterium | reverse complement strand
TTTTTTCATAAGCGGGCATAGTGCCAAATAGAGGCGGGAAAGTCAAGAACGGCAAGCTGTTTCAGCAATGTATTTACTTGTCCGGTTTCTGTGTTCCCATGTGTGCATAGCGGTAAGCACAGGCCACAAAGACAACGCCACCGACGATGTTGCCAGCGGTGACCGGAATCAGATTGTCCACGATGAATCCATGCCAGGTCAGGGCCGAATCAGGCCTGACAAGTTCGCTGGAGAGAAATAGACCGGTGGGAATGAAGTACATGTTGGCGATCGAATGCTCGAAGCCGCTGGCGACAAAGGTCATGATCGGAATGAAGCAGGCCAGCAGCTTGCCGGTTACATCGCGGGCAGCGGTGGCCATGAAAACCGCCAGACATACCAGCCAGTTGCAGAGCAGGCCGCGCACGAAGGCGGCTGAGAAGGATAGTTTACATTTCAGGGTTGCAATTTTCAGCGCCTGTTCAGCTACCGTGCCCTGCTCCCACAGTCGCGTCTCGAACATCAGCCAGGCGAAAAAAAGGGAACCGATGAAATTGCCGGCCAACACCACGGCCCAGTTCTCGGCCAGTTTGCCCCACGATATTTCGCCATGCAGTGCGGTGCCGGCCAGCAGGCTGTTGCCGGTAAACAGTTCTGCTCCGCAGATCACAATCAGCATCAGTCCGATCGAAAAAACGGAACCGCCCAGCAGACGGGAGATGCCAAGGCCGGTAAATTGGGCGGCATCCTGGGTGACAACCGTTGAAAGTTGCGCTCCAAATGCGATGTAAAAACCGGCCAACAGGCTAAGTACGAAGGTGCGACCAAAGTTTTGATGCAGCACACGACGACCATTCTGGATGATGGCGTGAGCCGTTTCGACCGGTGTCAAATATCGTTTTTCGCTCATTCCCCTGCCCTCCCCTCCAAAACTAAAAAGACCCATCGGAATCAATCCGACGGGTCTCGTCACTACCAGATAACCTGATATTATGCAAGCCGGTTGGCGTAGAGCGGGAAGCGCTTCATCATCTGATTGACCTGGCTCTTGATCGCATATAGCTTTTCATCACTACCGATACTGGCAACGGCATCGGCGATAAATCCGGCCACAAGATCCATCTCGGCTTCCTTGAGGCCGTGGGAGGTGCAGGCAGGGGTACCGACCCGGATACCGGAGGTCACGAATGGAGAACGGGTTTCGAACGGCACCGTGTTCTTGTTGACGGTAATGCCGGCCTTGTCAAGCGCCTCTTCAGCTGCCTTGCCGGTAATATCGCTGCCGGAGAAGTTGATCAGCATCAGGTGGTTGTCGGTGCCGCCACTGGTCAACTTGAAGCCGCGCTTTGTGAGTCCCGCTGCCAGTGCCTTGGCGTTATCGACAATCTGCTGCTGATATACCTTGAACTCGGGCTGCAAGGCCTCTTTGAAGGCCACCGCCTTGGCGGCAATGACGTGCATCAGCGGCCCACCCTGAATGCCGGGGAAAATCTGGGAATTGATGGTTTTGGCAAACTCTTCGCGACAGAGGATCATGCCACCCCGTGGCCCACGCAGGGTCTTGTGGGTGGTAGTGGTTACAAATTCGGCGTAGGGAATCGGACTGGGGTGAACTCCGGCAGCAACCAGACCGGCAAAATGCGCCATATCGACCATGACGACCGCGCCTACCTTGTCTGCGATGGCGCGAAAGGCTGGAAAGTCGATGATACGGGGATAGGCGCTGGCGCCGACCACGATCATTTTCGGTTTGTTTTCGACAGCCAGGCGCTCCACCTCGGCGTAATCGATGGTCTCGCTTTCCGGAGAGACGCCGTAGGGAACAATATTGAACAGTTTACCCGAGAAGTTGACCGGACTGCCGTGCGTCAAGTGCCCGCCGTGGGACAGGTTCATGCCCAGGATCGTGTCTCCCGGTTTGCAGGCGGCGAAATAGACCGCCATATTGGCCTGTGAACCGGAGTGCGGCTGGACATTGGCGTGTTCGGCGCCGAACAGTTCCTTGGCACGATCGATGGCAAGCTGCTCAACAACATCAACATGTTCGCAGCCGCCATAGTAACGCTTGCCCGGATAACCTTCGGCATATTTGTTTGTCAGGATAGAGCCTTGCGCTTCCATGACCGCTTCAGAAACGAAGTTTTCAGAGGCGATCAGCTCCAGATTGAATTCCTGACGCTCGGTTTCATTGCGAATGGCTTCGGCTACTTGGGGATCAAAGCTGTTGAGAATAGACATTGTCATGCTCCTTTATATGCTGAAGATTAATACTGTTGCGAAACAAGAAACGGGACGCATGCCGCAGCAGGTCCCGCTCTTATTTTAGTCGTATTCCGGAACTGCTAATTGTTGTACTTCTGCTCCAATGCCGTGATTTTGTCAAGACGACTCTGATGCCGCCCCCCCTCGAAGGTAGCGTCAAGCCAGGCACCGACCAGATCACAGGCTTTCTGTTCATCCAGTATGCGACCACCCAGCACCAGAACATTTGCATTGTTGTGCTCCTTGGCCATGCGGGCCATGAAGACATCGGTCACCAGAGCCGCCCGAATTCCAGGAATCTTGTTGGCGGCGATCGACATGCCAATGCCGGTCCCGCAGATCAGGATTCCCAATTCGGCCTGGCCGGCAATCACGGTCTCGGCAACCTTCTGGCCAAAATCAGGATAATCGACGGAGACATCACTGCTTGTACCGGCATCTGTCACCTGAAAACCTCTGCGGGTAAGGTAACTATTGAGCGCCGACTTGAGTTTTAAACCACCATGATCGCTTCCGATTACAATCATCTAATCCACCCGTCTAGATTTTTTTGAACAGAAGTGTAGCATTGGTGCCGCCAAAACCGAGCGAGTTGCTCATGGCATACTCGATCTTTGCGTCACGAGCCGTATTCGGAACGTAGTCCAGATCACACTCGGGATCGGGTGTGTCGTAGTTGATGGTCGGAGGAACAACACTCTTTTCCATTGCCATGCAGGTGAAAACCGCTTCTACTCCGCCGGCGGCGCCCAGAAGATGACCGGTCATCGATTTGGTCGAGGAAACCATCAGTTTGCGGGCATGGTTCCCAAAAACGGAGCTGATTGCCAATGACTCATTCAGGTCGTTAAAGGGCGTAGAGGTGCCGTGAGCATTGATGTAGGTGACCTGATCGGCAGTGACTCCGGCGTTCTTCAAGGCCATTTTCATGCAGCGTGCCGCGCCTTCACCACCGGGAGAAGGCGCCGTCATGTGGTAGGCATCGCTGGTCAGACCGTATCCGACGATCTCGGCATAAATCTTGGCACCGCGTTTTCTGGCCGACTCGTATTCTTCCAGGATGACGATACCGGCACCCTCGGCCAGAATAAATCCGTCACGATTCTTGTCGAATGGGCGCGAGGCTTTTTCTGGTGCATCGTTGTGACTGTCGGATAGCGCTTTCATTGCAGCAAAACCACCGATTCCCAAGGGAGTAACCGTTGATTCGGTCCCGCCGGCAATCATCGCATCCGCATCACCACGGGCAATCATGTGAAAGGCATCGCCGATGGAATGGGTACCGGTGGCGCAGGCCGAGACAGAAGAGAGATTGGGACCCTTGGCGCCGTACTTGATTGATATATGACCAGGCGCCATGTTGATAATCAGCATCGGAATGAAGAACGGAGAAATCTTTTTAAAACCGCCTTCGTTCAGCAGCGTGTGGTAGCGTTCGATTGACGGCAGACCGCCAAGTCCGGCACCCACAAGTACCCCTACCTGCTCGGCATTCTCTTCGTTAATAACCAGTCCGGAGTCTTCCATGGCATAGTGGGCCGCTGCCAGAGCATACTGAATAAAAAGATCCATTTTTTTGATCTCTTTTTTATCAATATAAGCTTCGGCGTTGAAATCAGAAACTTCACCGGCAATCTTGACCGGCATGTCGCTGGCGTCAAAGCGAGTGATCAAGCCGATACCGGATTTTCCGGAAACCAGCGCGTCCCAGTTACAGACATTACCGCATCCGAGAGGTGAAACCGCTCCGACGCCCGTAATAACGACTCTTCTCATGTTTTGGTTTCTCCGTATGTGGTTAAACTGATGTGATTAAACCGATGCAGCGAATAAAAAAATGAAAGGATGTGAGAGGGGACGGCCCCTCTCACGTAAACCAATATCAGCTATGTTCGGTAATGTACTCGATGGCGTCGTTAACAGTCTGGATCTTTTCGGCGTCCTCATCAGGGATCTCAAGATCGAACTCTTCTTCGAGAGCCATGACCAGCTCAACCGTATCCAGGGAATCCGCACCCAGATCATCCATAAATGAAGCTTCAGTTACTACCAGCGATTCTTCAACACCCAGCTGTTCAGCAACAATTTCTTTAACCCGTTTTGCAATATCAGACATCTCTCACCTCCATGGATTTAAACCTTTTCAGGTTTCGTGTGTAAAACTCGTGATGGTAATTAAGCATGAAATCTTTAAAAGTCAATCGATATTTTTGAAGTTCTGGCAGCGGTTAAGGATCAGGCTTAAGAGAATCCATATACCAACCCTCAACCTCGACCCGCTCTACATATACATGCCGCCGTTGACTGCCAGAACCTGCCCGGTAATATATCCGGACGCTTCCGATGCCAGAAAGACAACCGCATTGGCGATATCATCCGCGCTGCCCAACTTATCCATCGGTATCTGGGAGGTCAGTTCGGCACGGACCTTGTCTGATAGCGCATCCGTCATGGCTGTAGCTATAAAGCCTGGTGCAACGGCATTGACTGTAATACTGCGTTTTGCCATCTCGCGGGCATTGGATTTGGTAAGTCCGATCAGACCGGCCTTACTGGCGCAGTAGTTGGCTTGACCGGCATTGCCCATCTGGCCTACGATCGATGCGATGTTGATGATACGACCATAGCGCTGCTTGCTCATGACCTTGAAGGCAGCCCGTGTACAGAGGAAGGCACCTTTCAGGTTAACATTCATGACTGCGTCCCAATCATCATCCTTCATGCGCATCAGCAGGCCATCGCGGGTTATACCGGCGTTGTTGACCAAGATGTCCACGCGTCCGTAAGCCTCGGTAGCCGCATCTATCATGCGCTCCACATCGGCCGGCACTGTCACGTTGCCGACAACCGCCAGCGCCTTGCCTCCGGCCGCCTGCAACTCTGCAACAACCGCCTCGGTCGAAGCCTGGTCCATATCAACTGCAACAATTGTGGCCCCCTGGGCAGCCAGTGCCAGCGCAATACTTCTGCCGATTCCGCGGGATGCACCGGTGATGACGGCAACCTTTTCTTTAGGCATGATATCTCCTTTCAGTGAAACAGTAATTAATTGCTCTTGTCCGCAAAGGTCGCCTTCAATTCAGCTTCGGTGACAAGCTTGCCGTCAACAAAGGCTTTGGCGTCGAACATCCAGATCCCCCGCTTGCAGGCAGTTACGTCAAGTTCAAAACGAAGCTGATCACCCGGCACAACCGGCTTACGGAAACGGGCATTATCAATGCCAGTAAAATAGACGACCTTGGAGCGAACGTCGGTCTCGGAAGAAAGATAGGCCAGAACGGCAGCCACCTGGGCCATCGCTTCGATGATCAAAACTCCGGGCATGACCGGATGCCCGGGGAAATGTCCCGGAAAAAACGGCTCATTGATGCTGACGTTCTTTAAGCCGACGATGCGCTTGCCGGATTCCATTTCAACGATTTTATCAACCAGCAGAAACGGGTAGCGGTGCGGCAAAATCTTCATGATTTCATTGATGTCAAGCATCGGGATCTCCCTTGTGACTTGTGACGGCCTCAGGCTGCCAACAGTTTTAGCGTAGCCAGATCTTCAACATTTGCTGTCGAAACTTCCCTGGTAATACGCTTGACCAGACCCGATAACACCTTGCCGGGACCGATTTCAACAAACCTCGTACATCCCAGACCCGCCATGGCAATGACGGACTGCTCCCACAGTACCGGAGCGCAAACCTGTGTTACCAGGAGCAGCTTGACCCGCTGCTTATCCTGGTTCGGTGCCGCATCGGCATTGGCCACGACAGGCAGAAGCATGTCAACAACTGAAACACCTTCAAGCACCTTGGCCAATCGATCGGCGGCCGGTTTCATCAGGCTGCAGTGGAAGGGTGCGCTTACCGGAAGCAGCATCGCCTTTCTGAATCCGCGCCCTTTAGCGATCTCAATTGCACGTGCGACTGCGGTTGTTGAACCAGCAATCACGATCTGGCCGGGAGAGTTGAAATTGGCAGGTGCGACGACTTCACCCTGGGCGGCTTCACGACAAACCTCTTCAAGCAGATCCTTTTCAATACTGAGCATGGCTGCCATGCTGCCTGTACCGACCGGAACCGCTTCCTGCATGAAGGTTCCACGGGCACGAACTATTTTTACGGCATCCGCAAAGTCAAGCGCGCCGGAGCAGACCAGCGCCGAGTATTCACCTAGCGAATGGCCGGCCAGATAATCGGCTTTGAGTCCGGTTTCCTGTTCCACAACCCGCAACACGGCGATGCTGGCGGACAGAATGGCAGGTTGCGTATTGGCGGTCAGCCTGAGCTCTTCATCACTGCCCGAAAAGCAGATTGCGGACAGTTTGAAGCCCAAGGCATCATCGGCTTCCTCAAAAACCTGACGGGCAGCCGGAAAGTTCTCGGCAAATTCCTTGCCCATGCCGGGATATTGAGAGCCCTGACCTGGAAAAATAAAAGCTGATTTAGACATATAAGAACCTTTCCCCAAGTACTGCGTAAATCAATCTACCAGCGAATAAGGGCCGAACCGTAGGTAAAACCGCCACCAAAGGCATCCAGCAGAAGCAAGTCGCCCGGCTTGATTCGTCCCTGACGATTGGCTTCATCCAGGGCTATCGGGATGGAGGCCGAGGATGTATTGCCGTAACGGTGCAGATTTATGAAAACCTTGTCGGCATCCAGATCAAGCCGCTTGGTGATGGCGTCAATAATGCGGCGATTGGCCTGATGCGGTATCAGCAGTGATATATCGGATGCTGTCAGACCGTTGGCATTCAAAGCCGCCATGGCCGCCTCTTCCATCGCACGGACCGCATGTTTGTAAACCTCGTTCCCTTCCATGCGGATGAAAAAGAGGTTCGGATCGGTAGCGTGAATGCCGGCAGGATTGCGGCTGCCGCTACCTGGCTGATAAAGCAGATCCCAGCAGGTGCCGTCGCTGAAAATATGGGTTGAAACGATGCCGCTTTGATCTTCAGACGCCTCGACGACAACAGCCCCGGCGCCGTCCCCGAACAGAATGCAGGTATTGCGGTCGTTCCAGTCCACCACACGCGACAGTACCTCGGAACCGATTATCAGTGCCTTTTTGGATCTGCCGGATCTTATAAAGCTGTCGGCGATTGAAAGACCGTAGATAAAGCCGGAGCAGGCGGCGGAAATATCAAATGCGACCGCCTTGTGCGCGCCAAGTTCTTTTTGTATGATACATGCGGTGGAGGGAAACGGAAAGTCGGGGGTGACTGTGCCAAGTATGATCAGGTCAAGTTCTTCAGGGAGGATACCGGCCATTGACAATGCCTGTCGAGCAGCCTCAACTGCAAAAGTGGAGGTATACTCGCCGTCAACTGCAATGCGTCGTTCCTTGATGCCGGTTCTGGATGTGATCCATTCATCACTGGTGTCCACCAGTATCGCCAGATCAGCATTTGTCAGTATTTTTGCCGGTAGTGCAGAACCGGTTCCGGAAATTTTGGTTATCAACGTGATATCTCCATTATTCGGCAGAAGCGGATTTAAGTCCATCACGCTGCATGGAGACTGCGTAGTTTTCTGAAAGTTTCTCGGATACGTGTTCGGTCACGCCGCTTCTTGCGTATTCATGTGCAAAACGAACGGCATTTTTTATGGCCTTGACGTTAGAGCCACCGTGGCAGATCATTCCGACGCCATTGATGCCCAGCAGCGGAGCGCCGCCATACTCAGCGTAGTCGACAATCTTCTTGAAGCGGTTAAACGCACCGCGAACAAACAGATAGCCGATTTTGGAAACCCAACTCTTGATAATTTCACCTTTAAGCATCTTTCCGGCTGCGTCAGACAAGCCTTCCGAGAGCTTGAGAACCACGTTGCCGACAAAACCGTCGCAGACAACGACTTCGACGGCCCCCGAAAAAATATCGCGCCCCTCTATGTAGCCGGCGTAATTGAGTGATGTCTGTCGTAATATGGCATTGGTCTCACGGGTAAGTTCATTACCTTTGGAATCCTCCTCGCCGTTTGACAAAAGCCCGACCGATGGATTTTTAATTCCCATCGCGTAGCGCGCATAAACTTCGCCCATGATCGCAAACTGAACAAGATGCTGCGGCTTGCAATCAACGTTGCCGCCCACATCCAATACGAGGGTCTGCCCTTTCAGTGTCGGAAAGATCTGGGCAATGGCGGGTCTTTCAATACCCTTGATGCGCTTCAGCACAAACATGCCGGCCGCCATGGTAGCCCCGGAATTGCCGGCACTGACCGCGGCGCAGGCTTTGCCGTCCTTGACAAGCTCAAACGCCAATCTAACGGAGGAGTTCCGTTTCTTGCGTACGGCATCCGAGGCGGAATCATGCATGCCGACCACTTCATCGGCATGAAAAATATCAATGTCCAGTCCGTCGATGGAGTGTTTTGACAACTCCGACTCCAGACGTAAACGATCCCCGACAAGCGTGACGGGAATCCCGAATTCCCGACACGCTGCAACAGCACCTTCGACCTCAACAACGGGGGCGTTGTCGCCGCCCATTGCATCAACCGCTACTCTCATTTGTCCCGATTGTGTCACAGATAGCTGCAATTACTGAGCCTTGGAAAGATCGATAACTTCTTTACCTTTGTAGGTTCCACAGGTTGGGCAGGTGCGATGCGGCAGTTTGGGCGCTTTGCACTGGGGGCAGGTCGAAACGGACTGTGTAGTCAGAAAGTCATGCGACCTTCTCATGTTCTTACGTGATTTGGATGTTTTTTTCTTAGGTACTGCCATGATATGTCTCCTTTTTCTGGTGGTTCATTTCATCACTTTCGAGTGATACGCTATATTATCGAGATGCCTTGAAATTCTTAAGTGCGCTGAACTTGAAACTTGCTGTTTCGGTACTGCACGAACATTGCGATGCATTCAGATCGGTTCCGCAGGTATGACAGAGACCCTTACAGGAATCGTCACAGAGCGGCTTGAGCGGAATCTCCATAGCCACCTGTTCTTCAATTTCATGGGTCAGATCGATTTCATCTCCCTGATAGGTAGAAGAGAGCAGGTCTAGTTCCCCCAGTTCAATGTCGTCCTGATCCTCGTGCCTGGCTGCAGAATCCTTGCGAAAAATCAGGGTAAAGCTTGTATCAACAAAAGAGTCGAAATCTGCAAGACAACGGGAACAGGAAAGGGATACCGGAACCGACACACGACCGGTGACCCGCACGTGGTCATATTCACGAACAGCGCTGAAGTCGCCCTCTATCAAACCGGTAAAACGGCAGCTTTGATCCCCCTGCATGCCCGCAAGTACCGGGAATGTTTCGACCGGCTCTTCAATATGAAGGGTAAGCGGCTTGTCCTGAATATGGTCGATTACAATTTTCACGATCTGCTCACCCGTAACTTTCAGCAACAAAATTTAAAGCAAGTCAGTATAGTGAATATGCCCGGATTGTCAAGAAATATACTATTACGTTTTATTGCTCCTGCCATAGCGCTCCACCATAATTCCGATCTTCCCGGTCAAATCGCTTTGCAGCATGTCCCATGAAAAGCGCCAATCCCAGTTGCCAAAGGCATTGCCGGGTATATTCATGCGAGACTCACTGTCAAGCGCCAGCAGATCCTGGAACGGTAAAATGGCTGTGTCCGCGACCGACATCAAGGCCGCGCGTATCAATTCTTCAACACAATTTTTATCCTTGCCTCCCAGATAATCCAGCACCCGGCAGCGTTGTGCGTCTGAAAGTGAGTTACACCAACCCAGGCTGGTGTCATTATCGTGAGTGCCGGTATAGACCACCCCGTTTTTAACATGATTATGCGGCAGATACGGATTGGTCGTGCCGGAATCAAAGGCAAACTGCAGAATCTTCATGCCCGGAAAGTTGTAGCGGTCTCGCAGCGCTTCTACCTCGCCGGTGATGACTCCCAGATCTTCTGCGATGATCGGCAGCGAACCCAGATTCAATAGAACGGCGTCAAAAAGGTCCGCTCCCGGTCCTTTGACCCACTCTCCGTGTTGCGCGGTTTTGTGGGATGCGGGCACTTGCCAGGCAGCTTCAAATCCGCGAAAATGGTCAATGCGGACGATATCGAAAAGTTCAAACATGACCCTGAAACGCTCGGTCCACCAGGAATAGCCCTGCTGCCTGATCGTATCCCAATTGTAGAGCGGATTGCCCCATAACTGGCCGGTCTTGCTGAAATAGTCCGGAGGTACGCCGGCCACTGCGGTCGGTTTGCCTTTTTCATCAAGCAGAAACAGGTCGCGCCGGCTCCAGACATCGGCCGAATCATGGGCTACAAAGATCGGAAGATCACCGATAATGGCGATTCCACGAGAATTGGCATGGTTTCGCAATGCCTTCCACTGCCTGAAAAACTGCCATTGCAGATATTTATGTATTCCGATTTCCGGGCCCAGTTCGACCGAGACCTTTTCATATGACTCCGGTGTCAGCGGCGCAGGTCCTTTGCTCCACTTGTTCCAGGGATTGCCTTTGGAGTGCTGTTTCAGCGACATGAAGAGCGCGAAATCGTGCAGCCAGGGGGTTGTGTCGCAGAAATGCCAAAACTCCATCATGCGTGGCGTAGCAGCTTGCTTCAAAAATGCGGAGCCGGCCTGCTGCAGTAGCTGTAGTTTGGACACGGAGACGGCATCAAAATCAACCCGATTTTCGGGAAAGTCGCCGCTGACGTACTCGGCCGGCAGATCCCCCTCTCCTGCTATCTGCTCCAGATCGATCAACAGCGGATTCCCCGCAAAGGCCGAATAGGCAGAATAGGGTGAGTTGCCGCAGGCGGGCGGCGTCAGCGGGAGAACCTGCCAATAGGACATTCCCATGGCTGAAAGCAGATCAATGAATCGGCGGGCATCCCCCCCCAACGAACCGATTCCTCCCGCTCCCGGCAATGATGTCGGGTGCAGCAGAACCCCGCATCCACGTTTATTCAGCATCCAAGCCTCCTTGACAGCAGATTGATACCGCAGTATTAAGCACACTTAGTCATGGCTTTGCAAATAAATTCCAAGTAAACATACTGAAACCATAGGGTTTTGAACGGTTGATTATTTACAGTATATGATTCGTAACAGTTTCTGCTAGAGTATGTTCCATGAGCGACCGGACCGGCAACATGACTAACAATACAATTGACGGCAAGGCGTTGGCCGGTCTGATTGCCGAACTCAATATTTGCCGTCGAAATTACCGCTCATATCCCAAAGGGCATCCGGTCATTACAGCATCCCTGCATAAAGTGGTGAGTATTTATGCCGCTTTGATGACAACGTCCAAAGAGATCGTCATCGGCGTCACCCGCGACT
>JACMKN010000209.1 GCA_014380135.1 Deltaproteobacteria bacterium | reverse complement strand
TCAGGAGGATATATGCATCTTGTCAAAACATCCATTACCTTGCCTGACGACCTGCTGCAGGAAGCTCGAAGCATGTCGCGAAACGTCAGCGGACTTGTCACCGAAGCTCTACGGGAATACATCCGGCAACGCAAGGTTCAGAAGGCCATGGAGAGCTTCGGCAGCTGGAAGAGTCGCGAGGGAGACAGCGTCGATATTGTGAATGATCTGAGAACAGAAGAGGGGCGGGATTATGCCGGGCGTTCTCATTGACACGGATGTGGCCATTGATTTCCTGCGGGGGGTGCCGTACACGCAACCATTGCTGGCAGGCCTGTGGGCTGACGGTCAGGCTGTGCTGAGCGTGTTGACGGTCTATGAACTGACAGCCGGCATGCGGGAGACGGAGAAGGTCACAACTCACAATTTCATTGAGGCCTGCGTGATTGAGCAGATTACGGATGACATGGCTTTCAAGGGTGGTGAACTCTACCGGCGACACCGCGCAAAAGGAATTACGCTTACCTCACTTGACTGCCTGATTGCCGCCACCGCGCTGGTCAGGGGCTATACGGTGGCAACCAGGAATGTGAAGCATTATCCTGAAAAGGGAATATTGTTCGCTGTGTAAACGGCTTCCCCGGAATTATCACCACTACAGGATTTGACCAATGTTCCTGCGCCTGTTCCTCGTCTTTACAATTGTCCCGATCATCGAGATTTTATTGCTTTAGCCTGTAATCTTGCACATAATGTCTGTTTGAATATGCAGGCCGTTTTATAGTTTCCCCTTTTTATTTGAAAGGAGTCATGTCCATGTTGAATGTCGCCATTGTTGGAGCCAGCGGTTATACCGGACTGGAGTTGATACGCATCCTGCATTGTCACCCGGAAGTTGCCGTAACCTGCCTGACTTCGGAGCAGAGTGCCGGCAGGAAGATTTCGGACGTTTTCCCCAGCCTGCGCGGACGCTGCGACCTGCTTCTGGAAAACCTGGAACCGGTGCGGGTGGCCGAAAAAGCCGACCTCATCTTCACCGCCCTGCCGCACAAGGCGGCCATGGAGGTCGTGCCGACATTCCTCAAGCTGGGCAAAAAGGTCATCGATCTCTCGGCCGACTACCGCCTTTCCGATCCGGCCGTGTACGGCGAGTGGTACGAACCGCACCTGAACCCGGCCAACCTGAAGAAAGCGGTCTATGGACTGCCTGAGATCCGGCGGGCGAAGATCAAGGGCGCCAAGCTGGTCGCCAACCCCGGCTGCTATCCCACCAGCATTATCCTCGGCCTGGCGCCTCTGCTGAAGAAAGGACTGATCCACCCCCACAGCATCATTGCCGATTCCGCTTCGGGTGTCACCGGCGCCGGCCGGGCCGCCAAGGTAGACTCACTCTACTGTGAGGTCAATGAGGGCTACCGGGCTTACGGTGTGGGTGGCGTCCATCGCCATACGCCGGAGATCGAGCAGGAGTTGTCGCTGCTGGCGGGCGAGCCTTTGCAGATCACCTTTACTCCGCACCTGGTGCCGATGGATCGCGGCATCCTCTCCACCGTTTATGCGGCGCCGCTCAAGGAGCTGACGACCGCTCAACTGGTCAGGCTTTTTGAAGAGTTCTATGACGGCGAGCCTTTCGTGCGGGTGCTGCCCCAGGGCTGTCTGCCCTCCACGGCCTTCGTGCGCGGCTCCAACTTCTGCGATATCGCCCCGCTGGTGGATGCACGCACCGGGCGCATCATCATCGTCTCGGCCATTGACAACCTGGTCAAGGGCGCTTCCGGACAGGCGGTCCAAAACATGAACCTGCTCTGCGGTTTTCCCGAGACAACCGGGCTGGACGGCCTGGCCCTGTTTCCCTGACGGATGGCATTCCTCCCGATAACAGTTGACGAAGCCTGTGCCAGGGGCTGGGACCAGCTCGACATCATCTTCGTCTCGGGCGATGCCTACATCGACCACCCGGCCTTTGGTGTACCACTGCTGGCACGCTGGCTGGAGTCGTTCGGATTCCGGGTCGGCATCATCCCGCAACCGGATTGGCGCTCAAAAGAGTCCTTCATGGTACTCGGCCAACCGCGCCTGTTCTTTGCCGTGTCGGCCGGGGCAATGGACTCGATGGTGGCCCATTACACCCCTGCCCGCAAACTGCGCCATGACGACGCCTACACACCCGGCAACCGTCATGGCGCACGCCCCAACCGCGCCACGATCATCTATACTTCGCGTTTGAAAGAGGCTTACAGGGATGTGCCGGTGGTCATCGGAGGGCTGGAGGCTTCGCTGCGACGCTTCGCCCATTATGACTTTTGGGAAGACAAGGTGCGCCGCTCGATCCTGCTGGATGCCAAGGCCGACCTGCTGCTCTATGGCATGGCCGAGCGGGCGATGCTGGAAGTGGCGCAGCGCATGCGCAAGGGTGAGCGCATGTCGGACATCCGCGACGTTCGCGGTACGGCGCTGATCGGCAGCAAACCAGAAAGCATTACATGCCTGGAACTCCCCTCCTATGAAGCGGTGGCCCAATCGAAAGAACGCTTTGCCGATGCCTTTCGACTGGCCTATCTTGAACAGAATCCCTGGAGCGCACGAACGCTGCTGCAGCCGTACGGCAATCGCTGGCTGGTCTGCAATCCGCCGGCCCTGCCTCTGTCCCAGCCGGAGATGGATGCCGTTTATGCTCTGCCGTTCGAGAAGGCTCCCCATCCGTCATACCCAGAACAGATCCCGGCCTGGGAGCAGATCAAGACCTCAATTACCAGCCACCGTGGCTGTTTCGGCGGCTGCGCCTTCTGCGCCATCACCATGCACCAGGGCAAGACGATCCAGTCCCGCAGCGAAGCTTCGATCCTTTCCGAAATTGATGGCCTGGCGGGAAAAGCATGGTTTCGCGGCAGCATCAGCGATATTGGCGGCCCAACCGCCAACATGTACGGTCTGGCCTGCGGCAATCCGGAGGCGATGAAAGCCTGCCTGCGGGAGAGCTGCATCTTTCCGGACATCTGCCGGAATCTGCAGACCGGCGACAAACGTGCGGCGGCGCTGTTACAGGCGGCCCGCAAACGTAGCGGAGTAAAGCATATTGCCGTATCATCGGGCGTGCGTTACGACCTGATGGAGCTGCAGCCCGGCTATTTCCGGGAACTGGTCGGACACCATGTCAGCGGCCTGCTGAAAATCGCCCCGGAGCATCTGGCGAAGCATGTTACGGATCTGATGCGCAAGCCGGATAAAAGGGCCTTTGAGAGATTCCTGCTCAGATTCCGCGATGAAAGCGCCAAACTGGGCAAACGTCAATCGATAGTGCCTTATCTGATTTCCGGACACCCCGGCTGCAGCTTGAGTGACATGCTGGAGTTGGCCCTGACACTGAAAAGAATGGGGATCAAGGTGGAGCAGGTGCAGGACTTCACCCCCACCCCCGGCACAATATCCAGTTGCATGTTCCACACCGGCATCGATCCGCTGACTGGAAAACGGGCGTATGCAGCCAAAAGTGACCGGGAAAAGGGACTGCAGAAATCATTGCTGTTGTGGCATCAACCGACTGAACGCGCCAAGATAATGGAAGCACTGAAAGAACTGGGACGCTTGAATGAGGTCGGCCTGTTGCTGGGGGAACGATCCGGCCAGTCAGAGCCGGCCGCAAAACCTAAAATTCCGCAGGAGGCTTATCGCAGAGCCGAACACGGGAAGAAAAACCGGGTCGCAACCACAAAAAAAACCCGCTGATTCAGCGGGTTTTTTGTAGTTTCGTACGGTTGCGATTCTTACTTCTTCATTACATTGGCAGCCTGCAGTCCTTTGGGACCCTGTGTGATGTCGAAGGTAACTGCATCGCCTTCGGCCAATGACTTGAAGCCGTCACCGGCGATAGCGGAGAAATGTACGAAGACATCTTCGCCGCCTTCCTGCTCGATGAAACCAAAACCCTTTGTGTCGTTAAACCATTTTACCTTGCCTTGTGCCATGATCCTGTCTCCTTTTTCTCCGGTACTACGCCGGAACTGTTGGTTACCGCTTAAGTTTCCGGAGTCTGATGCAGGGCAACCGCAAAGCCTGGTCAAACATGCTACTTGCAACGTTCTGCAAAAACTTCCGAAACTGGCTGCCCGAGTCGTTTATCATAGTGACAAAGCGGGTGTCAAGAAGATTTAACATATTCCAACCTGCTGCACATCGGTGTTCTTAAAGTTCATCCGTCTTGGCTTCAAGCTTTTTAACCAGCTCGTTATACCCGCCATTAGTAATGATCTTGTTAAACTGGGTACGATAATTTGAAACCAGGCTGACCCCTTCGATCGCGACATCGTATACCATCCACTTGCCGTTCTGGTTGATCATCCGGTAATCCAGGGTAAATTCATCCCGCTTGGCGGTAACGACTTTGGACTTGACCTCGGCGTGATCTCCGTCGACGGTCTCTTTGAGATAAACGATGCGCTCGTTATTATACGATTCGATTTTGCCGGCGTAGGAGTTCTCCAACAGCGTCGAAAACAGTTCGGAAAAACGTTTCTTTTCGGCCGGGGTACGCTGATTCCAGTGCTTGCCTAACGAACGTTTGGACATCTCGGAATAGTCAAAAACAAGCGATATGGTTTTTTTGAGCGCCTGGCGACGCTTCTGCTCGTTATGTTTCATTTCTTTGCTGGCAACGATACGGACAACTTCGTCCACGGTCTTTTTTACGTCTTCACTCGGTCCGGCAAAAGCCACGGTGGCACTGAATACGGCGACCATGGCCAGTACAACTGCACGTTTCAACATGATTCCTCCGGTTATTTTGCGGCTGGCAGCGGCGGTTCGCCGACGGCATAATCGAGATTGGCCCCGGCCAGCTTGTAATTATAAATGGACTGAAAGTAGGCGGCCCTCATCCTGGCGTAGGCCTGCAGCGCGTCAAAAATCTCCTTGGCCGGTCCGACTCCGAAATCGAAATTTGCCAGGGCAGTGACCGCCCATTTCTTGGCGTTGGTAAAACCGAACTTCATGGCCGTGACACTGTTCTCGGCTTCTTTCAGTTCGAGATAGTATTTCCTGATCTGCAGCGGTATGTTGGCATCTGCAAACTGTTTCGTGCTGAGCAGGCGATTATACTGTGCCCGCTCGCCGGACACCTTGGCTCCGGTAAGACCGAAATCCAGTTTCCAGCGCGCCCCCAGGGCCACCCCGCCGTCGAGATGCCTGAACTTATCGTCTATGTAAGGGTTGCGGATACGATCCCGATCTTCCGCATAGGCCCAGGAGACAAGACCTCCCAGGAAGATGTCCGGATAATAATTGGCCTGGGCCGCCTCGACCAGCGCCGAGCGGGCCTTGAGTCCTTCGGCTATCTGTCTGAATTCCGGACGATGGGCGCGGGCCCTTTCCACGTAGATATCAAACTCCGGCGTCACCGCTTCATCCATCACCAGACGTTCACTGTTGATCTCAAGCTGGGCCGATATTGGCAGATTCAAACGGGTCTTTAGTGCCGCCAATGCCAGGTTTTCGCCTTTTTTGGCCTCTTCCAGATATTTGGCAACCTCACCGGAGAAAGCATCCAGTTTGAAAAGGTCGGACTCCTCAACACCGTTGGAACCCTGATCCAGCATCTTCTGCGCCTTCACCCGCGCCTTGTCCAGGCTCTCCTGCACCTCCAGGACGACCTCTTTCAGCTCACGGGCCAGCATCAAGCCAAAATAGTACTCCTTAACCTTCTGGGCGACCTCATTGGCACGCTGTTCCTTGCGTGAACGCTCCACTTCAATGCCGTGAGTGGCGGCCTTCATGTTTTCCGATATCTTGCCGAACGTGTAAAGCGGCTGAATAAAAGTAGCATTGGCACTGCTGAACCAGGACAGCTCGTTCAGCTTGAATCTCTTGTCGGTGGCGTTCAGATCTTCTTTTTTGGCCGGAGGGCTCGGTCCGAACAGCGCCAGCACCTCGATCTGCGGATAGCGGTAAGACCTGGCTTCCTCCAGTTTGCCGGCAGTCTGATCGATGTCGGCCTGGGCTTCACCCAGTTCCGGGGCGGACTTGAGCGCAATGCGGACACAATCGTCCAGACCCAGTACCAGCCTGGTTTTAGCGGCGTCATCAGCCGCAACGGCCGAATGTGCAGTCAGCGTGAGTGCACCAACCAGCGCAATACCGGAAAATAATGTTTTCATATTACCAACCTGTTGTCAGACTTTGCCATGGATAAACTTGCTGACCAGTTCTTCAATGTCGATGGCCGACTCTGTTTCGCGGATCGTATCGTTGTTTTTCAGCATTTGTTCGGAACCGCCCGGCTTGAGTTTGATAAATTTGTCACCGATGATCCCGCTGGTACGAACCGAAGCGATGACGTCATCGGTTATCTTGATACCGTTTTTTATTTTCAGAAATGTCAGGGCACGGTCACCGCTTTTGGCATCCAGCGTTATCCGGTCAACCTTGCCCACCTCGACCCCGGCCACCTCGACCCGCGCACCCGGCTTCAGCCCGGAAACCGAATCAAAACCGGCCGATATCGTGTAAAAATCTCCGCCGCCCAGTTCCAACTTGCCCAGCTTGACCGAGATATATCCCAGACAGAGCATGCCGATGATCATAAATGTGCCGACCATTATTTCCAGTTTTACCATGTTCATATCCAACCTCTTTGCATCCGCTTCGTTTACGGATGAAAACTAGACCAACTGTATCGGGCCGTCGAGACTGCCGCTGATGAACTGCCTGACCGCCGGCTGGTCCGAATTAACAATCTCATCCGGTGAACCATGCTGCAGAATTTTGCCCCTGTACAACATGGCCACGTTCTGGGCCACATCAAATATTTCCGGAATTTCATGCGAAACGATGACCGCCGTAAATCCGAACCTGGCGTGGGTTTCCTTGATAAGCTGATGAATCGCGCGCTTGATGATCGGATCAAGGCCGGTGGTCGGCTCGTCAAACAGGATGATTTTGGGATTCAGCACGACCGCCCGCGCCAGGCCGACCCGCTTCTTCATTCCGCCCGAAAGCTCATCAGGAAATTTATTTTCGATATTTTTCAATCCGACATCTTCCAGGGCAGCCAGAACCCGCCTGCGGATTTCGTCCTTGGGCAGATCCGTTTTTTCCTGCAACGGAAACGCAACATTCTCAAAGCAGGACATGGAGTCAAAAAGCGCCACGTTCTGAAACAGCATGCCGAACTTCTCGCGGATGCGGTTCAACTGGGAACGGCGCAAGCCAATCATGCTCTCGCCATCCACCTCGACCTGCCCGCTGTCCGGTTGCAACAGTCCGATCAGGTGTTTCAGCAGGACGCTCTTTCCTTCGCCGCTGGGTCCGATGATGGCGGTAATCTTACCCTCGGGAATTACAAGGTTCAGATCGTCAAGAACCTTCTGAGAGCCGAAAGACTTACACACATTGCGCAGGCGGATCATATCAGAGCAGCACCGAGGTCAGGAAGTAGTCCCACACCAGAATCAGAACCGACGTCAGCACCACCGATTCGGTCGTGGCCTTGGAAACCCCTTCGGCGCCATGACCGGCATAATAGCCTTTGTAGCAGCCTATCCAGGCTATGATGACGCCGAAAGAAAAGGATTTAACAAAACCGGAGTAGACGTCACGCCATTCAACCGCTTTTTCCATCTCGTAGAAATAGGCGCCGGGGTTGACTCCCAGAAGCTTGACGCCCACCAGCCAGCCGCCGTAGATGCCGACCAAATCGAAGATAGCGCATAGCAGCGGCAGGGAGACCATGGCGGCAATGAATTTGGGGGTAACCAGATACTTGAAAGGATCGAGCGCCATGGTTTCCAGTGCATCGATCTGCTCGCTGATGCGCATTATGCCGATCTCGGCCGTTATGGCGCTTCCGGCCCGTCCGGTGACCATCAGAGCCGCCAGCACCGGCCCCAGTTCACGGATCAGCGAGAGCGCCACGGCCGTCCCCAGCAACCCCTCCGAGCCAAACTTGGCCAGCGTGTAATACCCCTGCAGCCCCAGCACCATTCCGGTAAAACCAGCGGTGAGCACGATCACGAACAGCGATTTTGTCCCGATGAAACGCATCTGCTTCAGGATCAGCACCGGACTGCCCGGTCTGCGGAAGATCATGTAAAACGAATAGAGCAGGAACCAGCCGGTCTTTCCCAGATCGCGCACTGCCCCGATTGTCAGATGTCCAATCGCTTGAACCACTTGGATCTCCATGAATAATTGAACGACTGAGCTTTATACACCAGTGTATTGGCAATTGCAAAGGGTAACTTGTTTTTGCGATATCGCCAACGGGAGGCCGATCCGCAGATTGCGCTACGTTCTATTGGCAGGTATAATTGAATCAGTAAATTAGACTCGACTCAGCGGGAGTAAATATGAAAAGAAATGTTTTTTTTGCCGGATTGGCTTTGGCAGTTCTGATGTGCGGCTTTATCGCAGCGGGCTGTTCCGGCA
Source organism: Deltaproteobacteria bacterium (assembly GCA_014380135.1). Taxonomy (GTDB): domain Bacteria; phylum Desulfobacterota; class Desulfuromonadia; order Geobacterales; family Pseudopelobacteraceae; genus JACRCG01. The sequence goes on along the minus strand of JACMKN010000209.1, from coordinate 24,657 downwards.
GACTGGATACACGGGCCGGCGATGATACAAAACGGCCAATAAAGGTTTTTTCATACGAAAAGGGGAATTACGTCATGAGTGAGACTGTTGTTAAAAGCGTTGATGAATGGAAGAAGTTGCTGACTCCCGATCAATTTCACGTCCTGAGAGAAAAAGGGACCGAGCCGGCCTTTACCGGCCGCTACGCCAATCATCATGAACATGGAATTTATCGCTGTGCGGGCTGTGGTCTGGATCTTTACCGATCAGAGGACAAATTCGAGTCCGGCACCGGCTGGCCGAGCTTCTCCGCTCCCATCTCACCGGAAAACATCACCGCCAAAGTTGATGACAGCCTGTTCATGCGCAGGACAGAGGTGCTCTGCCGCCGCTGCGGGGGACATCTCGGCCACGTGTTCGATGATGGTCCAAAACCGAGCGGCCTGCGCTACTGCCTGAACTCCGCCGCCCTTCAGTTTTCAGCTGCAAAGTAATCTTATCGAGTTCGGCGTCAATGCCCCTGCGCCTCTCCGCGCAGGGCGCCCGGCGGTCGGATAAACGCCAGAAAACGCTCCTGCAACCGCTTGGCCTCCTCGATGTTGCCCTTGCTGCGCAGAATTTCTATCACGCATTCGGCTGTGCACAGACAGGACTCCTTCTGATTTTTTCTGAGGTTGTAGAGCGACTTCCCAACCGGCTTCAGACAGACCCGGCGGACCTTCTGCAGGTAGGGGCTTCTCTGGTGGATCTTGCGGGCCTCATGCCAGGTGCCGTCAATGAGGATGAAGTGCTCGATGCCGGTCAAATCGCCGTCGTTTTCGTCCGCAGCGCCGGGATAGACCAGCGCCACACCGCCCGCCTCAATCTCCTCCAGCAGCCTGGCAGGAGGATTCATCCGGTCCCAGCGGACCTGTTCAGCCGCGCTCCCCAGAACATCCAGCACCAGGCTGCCGGTATTGGAGCGCTTGCCGAACTCCTTATCATGGGTCAACAGAGTTATTTTCATGACCGACGGCCCGCCTGCGGCACTTTATGGAAACCAGGAATGCGAATCAAACCAGCTCCTCGATCTTGCCGCCCGGTCGCAACACAAAACGGCTGCCGCGCCATTCGACGCGGTTGCCCAGAAAGGACAAGGCCCAGGTGAAGAAGGCCAGCATGTCCCGCAGCGGCAGCAGCCAGAGCCAGCCCGGGAAGAGACCGTCCCGGACGAAACGTCGGCTGAAAATAGTGCAGACCAGCATGCGCACGAGATACAGCAGCGCCGCGGCAGACAGCGCCAATGACATAGAGGGGGCGATCAGTGTGGCCAGCAGTGCCGCCGGAAAGGGGAGCGTCATGCCGGAGGCCAGATAGCCGCCGGGACGGCTGATGCGCATGGTGCGGGCCCAGCGCAGCTGCCGGGAAAGCACCGACATCAGATCTTCGGCCTTGAGCATGCTTTCGACAAAACAGCTATCAAGGGCAATTCGCCAGCCGGCCAGGTGAATTTTATTGCCCAGCTGGTAGTCATCGGCCAGATAATCGGCCAAAGCCTGAAAACCGCCGATGGACGCCAGCGCTTCACGCCGGACCGCCATCGAGGCGCCCAGCGCGAAGGAGAGACCCTCCAGCTGCAGCGCCACCAGCACATTGGGGATCATCTCGGCGGTAAATCCGGTCGCCTCCAGCGCCGTGGCGACGCCGGGCACCGCTGAGGTGCGGTAAAGCGAAGTCACCAGGCCGACCTGCGGATCGTGGAAGTGACTCGTAACCGATTGCAGATAATCCGGTGCGACCCGGATATCGCTGTCGCAGACGATGATGATGTCGTGCAGGGTCCGGGGAAAGGCGTTGATCAGGTTGGAAACCTTGTAATTGGGGCCATGAATGGCCGGATTGATCGTCAGCGCAATATCGTGTTCCGGAAAATCGGCCATCAGCTGCCGAATAACCGGTATGACCTGATCGTCCGCTGACGCGGCGGCAAAGACCAGCTGATGCGCCCCCGCATAGTGCTGGCGGCAGAACGAGGCAAAGTTGTCGTAGCTGCCGGCATCCATCCCCTTGACCGGCTTGAGGATCGATACACCTGGTGACAAAGAAGCTTTAACAGGCCCTGGCAGACCCTTGAAATACTTCACCGCGCAGAGCAGCGAAATCAGCGAGTAGGCCAGCGACGGCAATATGACTATGAATGGCAGCAGCTTGAATAACATGTCAGGCGCTCTTCTGGACGATGATGCAGTAGGGGGCATCGGCGGCGACGTTCAGCTGTCCCATGTGCCAGGAATGGAATTTTCGAGGGTCAAGAGCGGCCGCCCAGCCGTCGACCGCCTGTCGCTCTTCGTCGCCGCCGTCGTGGCCGGGATAGATCGTCACCAGCACGACGCCACCCGCTGCCAGCAGCTCCAGCGACTGTAGCAAGGCAATTGCAGTCGTTTCGGGGCGGGTGATCAACGTGCGATCACCACCCGGCAGATAACCAAGGTTGAACAGTACCATCCTAACCGGGCCTGCCAGATGCGTTGCCAGCTCTTCATGCCCGGAATGCAGCAGCGTCACCTGTCCGCCCAGACCGGCTTCTACCAGCTTGCGGGCGGTCTCGGCAATGGCCTGCTGCTGTATGTCGAAGCCCCAGACATGACCTTGCGAGCCGGTCAAAGCGGCCAACAGCAGCGTATCATGTCCGTTTCCACAGGTGGCATCGACGGCCTTGTCACCCGGCCGCACAAAACTGCGCATTAACAGGTGTGAAAGCGCCACCGGACCGCGCAGCAGTGGAATTTCTGAATTGGAAGGAGTTGTCATGGCGGCAGAGACTAACAGAAACGGGGGGCTTTCGCCACAGGGATTTTGTTTGAATTCAATCGGCAAACAGGTTACTACGGTAGCATGATACTTAGAAAAACCATCGACAATCAACATAACGGACTGCGCCTGGACGACGCCATCGCCACCCTCTGCAGCGGCATCAGCAAATCCGAGGCGCGCAGGATCATCGACCGCGGCGGCTGTGCGCTGAATGCCGCCATGGTGCGGGTCGCCTCGCGCAGCGTGAAAACCGGAGACACCTTCGAGATCGGCGTGATGGAGGCGGGGCGTTTCTGCGATCTGCTGCTGCCGCCGGAAGCGCTGCTGTACGAGGACGCCGACCTGATAGCGGTCAACAAGCCGGCCGGGATCAACAGCCAGCGCACCCCCTATCAGCTGAAAGGAACCCTGGAATATTGGGTGGCCGAATATTTTAAAGCGCAGGGCAACAGCGAACCGGCCCGCGTTATTCATCGCCTGGACCGCGGCACCTCGGGCGCCATGCTGTTTCCCAAGCACAAACCGGCGGCGGCCTGGCTGTCCAAGTGCTTTCACGATGGAGCCGTGGACAAGCGCTATCTGGCGCTGGTCAGCGGACGCCCCGAGCAGGAGAGTTGGACAGTGGACGCCCCGATCGGCAAGATCGCCTCGGCCAGATACGGCATCGTCACCGGCGGCCGGTCGGCTGCGACCGAATTCCGGCTGTTGTCAATCTTCGACGAATTCTCGCTGGTGGAAGCCAGACCGCTGACCGGCCGCACCCACCAGATCCGGGTACACCTGGAATACGGCGGAACGCCGATCGTCGGCGACCCCACCTACGGTAACCGGCCGGCTGAGCGGATGATGCTGCACTGCGCTGAAATGACATTCCTGGATGCAAAAGGAAAGGAACTTCGGGTGAATGCGCCGCTGGATGGAGTTTTTGAGGAATATACGCGGAAGTTGCAGCATCTGATCTAATCTGTTGCTCCATTGATCTTCTTCAATACCCCCACTCCTCATGCCCCAGTGGTGACCGATTCAACTCTTCCCGATGATTCCGCCAGGAAGGCATAAACTGATCCATCAGAGCAATGAAGCGGCTGTTGTGCGACGGTTCCAGCAAGTGCACCAACTCATGCACTACGACGTACTCCAGACATTCCAGTGGTTTCTTTGCCAGTTCCGTATTGAGACGGATGTTCCTGGAGCGGTTGTTACAGCTGCCCCATTTCGTTTTCATCCTTTGGAAAAAGGTCTTCTCCACCCTCACGCCCATGAGCGGTTCCCATTTTGCGATCAACGCCGGAACAACCTCTTTGAGCTTTTCCCGATACCATTCTGCCAGGAGATCCTGCTTCCGCTCATCACTTGTATCCGGGCGTATATGAAGCACCATCTTGTTATGCTTCAATGACACATAAGCCGCCGAGTCTTTCTCCTCTACCTTGAACAGGTAACGCTTACCCCAAAGGTAATGGCTTTCCCTGTCGAGATACTCTCGCGGTGTTTCCCGTACCTGCTCACGCAGCTTTTGCTGTTGTTTCTTGATCCAGCCAAGCTTGGTGATTGCAAACACGCGAATGGTGTCAAGGTCCATCTGTAGCGGTGCGGAGATACGAACCTTGCCAGTGGGAGGATAGACACTCGGATGCAGGTTCTTGATGTCCTTTTGCACCACATTCACGGTGATCTCACCCAGCTTGATCTGTGTGCTCATCAGTATTCCTTCTGCTTTTCGATGATGAGGAAGATCCGCTCTACCTCGGCGACATCCTGCAAAATTCCATACAGGGCGGCCTTGATGACATTCTCCTTGGCCTGGACGCCGCGCCAGCCGTCTGGTCGGGTGTACTTTACCGTTTCGTCGATCCTGATTGCCAGTTCAAGCATTTCGCCTTTTGTAGAGTCCGCATACAAAGGAGAAGGGTCGTCCACGCAGCTCGGACTACCAGAAATTGTCGCTGACGTATTTGACGAACAGCAGCACCAGCACGTAGTCTTTATACTGCGAGGCATCCATTCCGCCGCGCAACTCGTCGCAGCTTTGCCAGAGAGATGAGTAGAGTTCGGATTTCTTTATGGCCATTGAGCTATCTACCTTTGTTTTTGATATGACTGGAACTGGTTAACGCAGAACCCACTGGTGCAGCAATGCGCCGCCCGGAGACGGAAATCGTCATCCGATCAGGACACAGGCAATGACGATCAGGTTTGAGAGGGCGGGCTTTACGTGGAACATGAAGCTCTGGTCGTATGCAGAGATAGTGGAATGAAGCGACTATAGCCGAGAAAATCGGCATCGGTTGTAAAGATTGGAATATTAAGGCGGATTGCTGCGGCGCACATCAGGAAGTCGGTGTTGGAGCCCTGAACTCCGTTTCGGCGACAGGTATTGAAGAACTCCGCCCCGCTTTCAAAATCGTGTTGTTCCAGCAATGCATCCGGAAAAGCACGCAGGTGCTCCATCAGACGCAAGAAGTGCGTTTCCTCACGAATCCCGGAAAGAATCTCCTGCCGCACCGGACCCAACATTACCACACGCTGCTCGCTTATCAGTTCGCGAAGCTCTTTGACTACCGGTGAATCCTGGGGAGACGATCGGCGCAGGGCAAGCGACCATACGCAGGTATCGACCAGGACGTTCATTCGACCTTCCTCTGCTGTTTGTAGTCATAATCGTCGTCGTACTCAACCGTACCAAACATTTCCAGGACATCCAGCTGGCGGCGACGCTGTATATACTCCATAAGAGCCTGAGATACTGTTGCTTTTTTGGTTGCATGCCCCCCCAGTTTCTGGGCTTCCAGAATCAGTGAGTCATCGATTGCAAGATTTGTTGCCATGGCGCACCTCGTCACACACATTTTTACACATTGTATTGTGTGGATTGAAAGGCAGTCAACAAAAAACTTTACCGCATCCTGAGCAGGCCTTACGGGGAAAGGGGTTTTTTCACGATCAACAGCGACAGGTAGTCCGGAGCATGGGCCGAAATCTGGGCAAAATCGGTCAGGATCTTCTGGCGGGGACTGCCAACTCGCTCCACAAAGACGGTGCTGCCTTCACGACCGGTCTGGCGCAGAAGTTCCAGAATATCAGCATAGAGCGGCTTGACCTTCAGCAGCACGACCGTCTCGAAGTGTGCCAGGGCAGCGGCGATCTGTTCGATTCCGGCGGTGGCGGGCACGACCGCCATCTTCTCCTCGGCTTCCACCAGCGGCAGGGCGGCCTGGGCCGCTGCAGCATTGATGCTGGAAATGCCGGGAATGATTTCCACCGGCAGGTGCGGCCAGCGTTCACGCAGAATTTTCAGCAGATAGATAAAGGTGGAATAGAAAAGCGGGTCGCCGATGGTGATGAAGGCCACCTCGCGTCCGGCTTCGGCATGCCCGGCAATCAGCTCGGCCGCCTCCTGCCAGGCAGGAATGAGACGGGTCAGGTCGGAGGTCATCGGAAACTGGTGAATGATTATCTTCTGGCGATCCTCGTCGATGAACTCGCGGATCGTGCCCAGCGCCACGCTGGCCTCGGAGGGATTGGATACCGGGGCCAGGATCACATCGGCCCGGCGCAGGACGCGCTCGGCCTTGCGGGTCAGAAGTTCGGGATCACCCGGGCCGACACCGACGGCATGGATCGTGGCCACTATTCGTTCCCTTTGCGGGCCACGATGACATAGACCGGGTTCTGTGCTTCGAACATCTTGTATTCGGTCAGATTGCGGGTCTTGGCGATATTGACACAGGTCGCCTCGACCTTGAAACCATGGTCTTCCAGGAACTCAACCGCTCTGGTTAATGTGTCGAGGGTCACGGCGTTGATCACCACCACCCCTTCCGGCTTGAGCCGCTGTGAAACCGTATCGATAATCTCGTCCAGCTTGCCGCCGGCGCCGCCGATAAAAACACGATCCGGATCGGGCAGGTCATCCAGCCCTTCCGGGGCGAAGGCCTCGATCAGCTTGATATTGCGGGTGCAGAACTTTTTCAGGTTTTCGTTGATAAACCCGATACAGAGCGGGTTCCTTTCCACCGCAAAGATACGGCCATTCGGCATCAGGTTGGAGGCCTCGATCGAAACCGAGCAGCTTCCGGCTCCGATATCCCACAGCACCAGGTCATCCTGCAGCTGCAGCTTGGCCAGCGTCACGGCCCGCACTTCCTGCTTGGTGATCAGCTTCTTGGAAGTGTGAAACTCGTCGTCGTCAATGCCGATCAGCGGATAATGAACCAGATTCGGTTCATAGGTGCGGATCAGGATCAGAATGTTCAGTTCCGAGGCGCTTATTTCCAGCAGACCCCGTACGGTGGTCTTGGTGAACTTCTCGGTCGGCATGCCCAGATCTTCGCACAGCCAGGCCTCGTACCCTTCGGCGCCCCGCTCGATCAACTCGGCGGCAATTGCTGCCGGAGTATTAACCTTGTCGGTCAGGACGCAGGCCTTTTCCGCGGCGATGATCTTGTCTATCGCCGGATGCATCCCGCGGCCATGCACCGAAACAAAGATGCCGTCGTCCCAGGTTTCCTTGATGCGGGCAAAGGCATACTGCATGCTGGTAACGTTGGGGAATATCTCGATCCGCTCTTTGGGGAGATTGCGCAGCAGAAAGCGCGACACGCCAAAGAAGGTCGGATCGCCCGAGGCCAGCAGCACAACCCGCTGGTCGGTCTGTTTGAGAAAGTCCATCAATTCGGAAAGATCGCCCAGAATCCTCTTTTCACCGGCAAAGTCGGGAAATATGTCCAGATGCCGCGGGTGGCCTATCATAACATCGGCCTTGCCGATGATCTCAAGTGCCTTGGCGGCAAAACCTTCCCAGCCCGTAATACCTGCCCCTACCAGATAGATCTTTTGCTGTGCCATGCCGGATACTCCGTGTTTATAATCTGAGATATGCCCGGAACTATAACATCCGGACGGCCTAAAATCACCTGATTACTTCTGCAGAAGCGGCAAAAGCGATATGGATGGACAAAAATTCAGCCAGATAGAACTTTTCGGCAGTAAGCAACAAATATTGTCAGCCAAAAAGCTCTATTGTGTTATTTTGCGCAGCCTTTCATGCTTGCCATAAAACATATCTAAACACAACACCCGGTAATGTTTCACAGTTTATTATCACATCCAATTGGAGTGTATTTTGCAGTTATGGCTATAACGCAGATTATAGCGGGATAAACGATACTACTAAACCATCCGCGAGGATGGGACGGAAAGCCCAAGGGTCTCCCCGAGACAGCCGGGTCGCCGAAATATCTCAACGAGATGGCGACCCGTTTTTTGTCGCCGAACGTTGCGCTTACATGCGCAACGCCCGTGAAAGGGGGAGATCATGAAGGCCCGACATCCTCGAACAACAAGCAGCATCGCAGCGATCCCCATCCTCGTATCCGTTCTCATTTCACTACTCGCTACGCCCGTATGGGCCGAAACAGAGCTCTTTTTGCGCAGTGCCGTACCGCTGTCCGCAAGTTCTAGCGGCAATGCCCTTCCCGCACTGCAGAAGCTCCGGATGAAACTTGATGAAAAAGGTGATTTCCTGATCCAGTGCGGATGCGCACGCTTCATCGTTGCGTACAATTCGCCGGCTGATCAATTCAAGCCAGCGGAACAGCAACGCAAACCTCAGAGAGAAGAAAATTCTGCCATCAACGGCTTCAGTGTTGTGGCCAGTGTATCTTTTTGAAAGAAGGGGAAGAGAAAAACGTCACAGCACCTGCCTGATTCGTTCCAGCAAGGCTTCGGCGGTAAAGGGTTTTTGCAGGTAATTCACTTCGTCCTCAAAATGTACGCCCCGCAAACCGGGGTTGACCGGATAACCGGATATGTACACAACCTTGAGAGAGGGCAACTGCACGACCAGCTGTTCATACAACTCCGGCCCGTTCATGCCGGGCATAACCACATCCGAGACCAGCAGATCGATACCGGTACCGCATCCGGCAAGTAGCTCAATCGCTGCGAGCGGATCGGCGGCCGTCAGGATTGTATAGCCACTCCCCTCCAGCATTTCCCGCACCATCTCCCTGACCATTTCATTATCCTCAACCACCAGGATTGTTGCCTCTCCACTGTTCCGGCTGTGATCCCGCTGAGCAATCTGTGGTTGAAACAGGGGGACCTGATCACAACAGGGGAAATAAATTGTGAAGGTAGTACCCTCATCTTCTTGACTGACAACCGCAATGTGGGCGTCATGCTGCTTGACGATGCCGTAGACTGTGGCCAGACCAAGACCGGTGCCATGGCCGACCCGTTTAGTGGTGAAAAACGGCTCGAAGATATGGTTCACCACATCAGCGCTCATTCCACAGCCATTGTCGCGGAACGAAAGCAGCACATATTCTCCTGGCAGCATGCCGGGATGCAAACGTGCATTCTCCCCATCCATCCACACCCGGCAGGTCTCAATATTGATCCGCCCATGAGTTCCGTCAAAAGCATCCTGGGCGTTGACGGTCATATTGAGAATGATCTGCTCTATCTGGGATCTGTCGGCCTTGATGTATGAACCTTCCGGATCAAGCAGCAGGTCGATACGAATACTTTCCCGGATGGTGCGCCGCACAATGTCATTAAAGGAGAGAATGACTTCGTTCAGGTCAATTACCTCGGTGACAATTGACTGCCGGCGTCCGAAGCTCAACAGCTGTTGAGTCAGTTCTTTGGCCTTGTGGGCAGCGGCAATGATACCGGCCAGCCTGGGAACCAAAGGATCCTGATCTGAAACCGAGGCAGCCGCCATTTCGGCATAGCCCATGATAGGCGTCAGCAGGTTATTGAAATCGTGGGCAATTCCACCTGCCAGATGCCCGATCGCCTCCATCTTCTGCGCCTGTCGCAGCTGTATTTCCAGCTGGTCGCGCTCATCCTCGGCCTGTTTGCGGGCAGTGACATCACTGAACACGCCATGAGCAACCTTGACGCCATTTTGCAGTGAAGTTGCAAATGCGAAATCATGCACCCAGATCCAGTGTCCGGCCTTGTGTTTTATGCGGAACTGAATGTCGTAGACCGCTCCGTCTGCAAACAGCGCCCTGAATGCCTCGGAAACCATCTGCAAATCGTCGGGATGAATTCTGTCAAGCCAGAGCGCGTTCCCGCCAGCGTAGATTTCTTCGGGTGTATACCCTTCAATCTTGGTTGCAACACGGCTGATAAACTGGGTCTTGCCATGCTCATCCGATTGCCAGGTGACAACCGGAAGATTATCGACCAACAGGCGATAGCGTTCCCCGGCGGTGCTGATCTCGGCTTGCTGTTCGACCTGGCGGCGATAAGCCTGCTCGATACGCTTGATCTGGCGCAGCAGGATTACCGTCAGAACTACCAGCGCCAGACAGGCCGCCAGCGTAATGAAGCCCTGCTTGTAGGTACTTTCCCGCCAGGGTGCCGTCACATCATCGGTTCCCATATTGGCATTGACGACTATCGGAAAGCTGTACAACGATTCGTAAGAAATGATGCGGCCCTGGGATTCCAACAGGGCCTTGCCGCTGGCGACACGGAAGGTTCCGCCGGGTGCCTTGGGAAGATAGGTCCTGAATAAATGTGACTTCTTGAAATCGGCGGAGAAGTCGGATTCCTTGAAGGGCTGCGAAAGAAGCATCACGCCGTCTTTCCTCAGAATGACTATCCGACCCTTTTTTCCAAGGTCCAGAGAAGCATAGAACTCCTGAAAATATTCCATTTCAAAGGCAACCGCCACCAGGCCATCAAAGGTTCCGCTGGCCGAACGGACCGGTCGCGACAGGTAAAAACGCCACTTGCCGTTGACCCTGCTTTTTGCCGGGCGCGATAGAAAAGGGGTGTCATCTTCGGGGTTGGCGCGATGATGCAAAAAATATTCGCGGTCAGCCACGCTGATTTGCTTGACATCGTCATTAAGGGTATGGCCAAACAACAGGCCCTCACGATTGACCAGAAATATTGCGCCGACCTGAGGGATGTTGCGGGGATGGCGATTCAGAAAATCGCGAAGAGAGGAGCTGCTCTCTTTGTTGATACCGCCATGCTGTCTGATATGATCCAGGGTATCCAGCAGGATGTTGTCAGCCTCGCCGAAGGCTCGATCAGCATGCTCCTTGAGTGCTCTGGCATAACCACGTGACTGCAGCTCGGCGGCACGGATCGTCAGGCGATACTCCACCACCGCTTTCCAGACGGAAAAACCGATGATAAACAGTATCAGAACGCTGACAGCAGAAACGATGGCGCGCTTGAATGTGCTGTAATTGGGAATTGAAGTATTCTGCTCCATGCCCATTCCTCTGCTAAATCCGGAGTGACAACAAAACTTCCCGGGTTCAGAATCCATAGTTATATAGCACTTATGAAATGTTTAAATCCAGTTATTTACATAACGTTGATTCGCCAATAACGCTTTTTACACAAAAAAGGCCGGGAAATAAATCCCGGCCTTCTTTGTTCGAAAAACAAAGACAAACTACCCTTTGGATGACCGCTTGCGCCGGTTGGGATCGAGCTCTTTCTTACGCAGACGAATTGAATTGGGGGTAACCTCCACCAGTTCGTCGTCCTCGATAAACTCCAGCGCCTGTTCAAGCGTCATTATGCGTGGCGGGGTCAGCTTGATGGCGTCGTCGGTGCCGGAGGCACGTACGTTGGTCAACTTCTTGCCCTTGCAGGGGTTGATATCCAGATCGTTATCCTTGTTGTTCTGGCCGATGATCATGCCGCCGTAGACTTCGACCCCGGCTCCGATGAAGAGTGTGCCGCGCGGCTGCAGGGCGTCCAGCGAATAGGCGGTGGTTTCGCCATGGTCCATGGCCATCAGAGCACCGTTTTTACGGCCGGGGATGTCACCCTTGTAAGGGGCATATTCGTGAAAAGTATGGGTCATGACCGCCGTGCCACGGGTATCGGTCAGAACCTCACCGCGCAGACCGATCAGGCCACGCGCCGGTATGATGAACTCCAGACGGACCATCTCGCCCATGGGGGCCATGGCAACCATTTCCCCTTTGCGTGGCCCCATTTTCTCGATGATGGCGCCCTGAAACTCGGAGGCGACGTCCACCACCAGATACTCCATAGGCTCCATTTTGACGCCGTCCTTGATCCGGACGATGACTTCAGGCTTGGAAACAGCCAGCTCAAATCCTTCGCGGCGCATAGTCTCGATCAGGATCGAGAGGTGCAGCTCGCCGCGGCCGGAAACCATGAAAGTATCAGGGCTGTCGGTGTCCGCTACTCGCAGGGAAACATTGGTGCGCAGTTCTTTGGTCAGGCGCTCGCGGATGTTGCGCGAGGTGACCCATTTACCTTCGCGACCGGCAAAGGGGGAGGTGTTGACGATGAAGTTCATCGACAGGGTCGGCTCGTCGATGGAGACGTAGGGAACCGCGATGGGGTTCTCGGCCGAGGCCAGGGTTTCGCCGATGCTGACCTCTTCGAACCCGGCCACGGTAACGATATCGCCCGTTCCGGCCTCTTCAATATCGACCTGCTTCAACCCTTCGTAGCCGAGCAGCTTGGTGATGCGTCCCTTGGTGATTGTTCCGTCCTGCTTGATCATGGCCACCGTTTCACCAGCGCGAACCTTGCCGTTGAAAATACGGCCGGTCGCCATGCGGCCGATGTAGTCGTTGTAATCGATGTTGGCGATCAGCATCTGGAAGGGTGCATTGACATCTCCCTTGGGGGGACGCACGTTGGCCTCTACCACCGCAAAGAGCGGTTCCATGCTGTTCGACTCGACGTTGATATCCAGCTTGGCGTAGCCCATCTTGGCACTGGTGTAGACCACCGGAAAATCGAGCTGATCGTCGGATGCATTCAGTTCGCAGAAGAGATCGAATACCATATTAAGGACTTCCTCCGGGCGGCTGCCGGGGCGGTCGATCTTGTTGATGACTACGATCGGCTTCAAGTTCAGGTCGAGCGATTTTTTCAGTACGAAGCGGGTCTGCGGCATGGGGCCGTCCAGGGCGTCCACCAGCAGCAGTACGGAGTCCACCATCTTGAGAACTCGCTCCACCTCACCGCCGAAGTCGGCGTGACCGGGGGTATCAACGATATTGATCTTGTATTGGCCGTGATGGATCGAGAGGCTCTTGGCCAGGATGGTGATGCCGCGCTCTTTCTCAAGGTCATTCGAGTCCATGACCCGCTCGGTTATGGCTTCATTGGCGCGGTAAACTCCGGCGTGTTTAAGCATGGCATCAACCAGGGTGGTCTTGCCGTGGTCAACGTGGGCAATAATGGCTATGTTTCTGATTCGTTCCTGCATCGGTAAAACTCCTCAATTCCTGAAAAATAAAACGACGGGCAGTTATGCCCGTCGAAGTATGCCACTATGTCAGGTTTTCGTTGGTATGGCAAGCATTTACTCACCAGTTGCCGAAAAAATGCGGCGCCTCGCTTTCAGTGTTCATGATAGCCCAGCACCACCAGCACACAGCTTCCGTCGGCAATAACATTAATTCCGCTTTTTTGGCAGAGCGCCACCGCATCGGGATGCTCGGCGCCCGGCTGCATCCAGATATTCTCGATTCCCTTGGCGATGGCCAGCGGCACCAGTTGTGCCGTCACGGCCGGGGGAGTGATCATCGAGATGCTCTTGACCTCCGCCGGCAGGCCGTCAATGGTCGCAACGCAGGACACCCCTTCTATCTCGGATTCTTTGGAATTAACCGGAATAGACGTCTTGCCATGCTGCAGATAGCAGCGCAGTACCTTGTTGCCATACTTGTGGCGGTTGGTGGATGCGCCCACCACGCCAAAGGCGGGCGATGCCAGAAATTTTTCGATCTGCTGCTGAATTGTCATGATGGACTCCTGTCTGCAAGTGTTTAAACGAGTCTTAAAAATACCACAGGAACAGCCCACGTACAAGAAGCAGAGTCGCAACTAGATTGCGTGACAACTCATGAAAGAAGCGAGTCTGGCCGTCATCTTCAATCCCCTCATGCCGGTCATCGCCAAGACGAGCTTTAAATGCGTGCAGGCTGCGGCCACAGAAGAAGCCGTACATCCAGCGATTGAGTACCAGCTGTTTATGAAAGCTCATTGGTATTATTCCTTTACAAATTATCGCGCAAACATGCCGCTCCTACGAATTCAACTAATTGACGGCATCTTCATATACTGTTATCTTTCAAGCTCGGAGGTGTCGATATGTCATCGCTTGCACATAAAACTGAACGGGTTCTGAACCTTCTGCGCGAACTGCCACCCGCCAAGGTCAATGAGGTCCTTGATTTTGCTGAATACCTGAAAGCAAAAACCATCAAAACTAAGTCTCATAAACAGAGCACTACAGAATTGCCGCTTTATCATATGGGAGCGATTGAACCGGATGTATTTGAAGCTTCTTCACCATCCGATGTCGCGCAAAAACATGACCAATGGTTCCACAGCCAAGTGGAAACCGCTTTGGTCGTTGCCGATAACCCCGTGACAGAGTTTATTCCCCACGAGACGGTCAGTTCCCGCTGGAACGAGAAAAAGAAAACTATGCAAGCTCGCGCCATAAAGAGCAAACCATCATGATTATCGAATGGTTGCCTGCTGCCGAGCGTGATTTCAACACGATAGTTGACTTTATTGCTGACGATAATCCGGTGGCTGCCATTGAACAAGGTGATGAAATTGAACAGCAGATAGCGGGGTTGATTGAGCATCGCCAACGCGGCCGGGCAGGTCGTGTCAAAGGGACGAGAGAGCTGGTCATCGTCCGTACTCCCTTCATTGCCGCCTATCGAATCAAACGTGATAAGATCCAAATACTGAGAATTTTTCATGGTGCACAACAGTGGCCAGACTCTTTTTGATGTCTAAACTTCCCCCTCAAACATCCTGCTTAAAATCTCCGGCTCGATCTGGCGCAGTTTGAGCGACTTGGTGATGCCCCCTTCGTCTTCGGTGGTGGTCAGCACCGCCGGAATGTTGTGATCGCCATTGATGTAGACTGAGGCAGCCGTCTTTCTGCGTGAAACCGTGTCGCAACCGACTGATTATTGTGCGTTGAAAGATAATTTGTTTGCAAAACATCCGCAGCAGAAATTTACGCCGCGATCAAGGCCATATAAGCAGATCATATTACATTGTCAGCGCCTCTTTCAGAGTTCTCACCACCTTGATCAACCCCGATCGTCGAGAAGTGCTTTTCGCCGCACTCTCTTACTCCCCGCACAACCGTTCCAGATTCCCACCCGGCGAGGCATAGCCGATTACGACCTCATCAGCCAGTTCCATCATAAGGCGATTGCGCTGGAAGCAGGTTTCTTCTGATGCATGGGTGACGCTGTCGGCGTAGCGGGTAATGATCAGCAGACGGTCGGCATCGAGAGCGGCCTTAATCTCTGACGGCCATTTCTTCATCATGCCACGGGCCAGGGCCAAGATGACCGGTTGAGTGCCTTTCAGCAGATAATGGAGTACGTCTTTCTCGATACGAGAATGAAAACCGGATATGATACAGGTGCCCTTGTCGCGTTGTTCTATGGCCCAGTCGAATGATTTAAGGACTACTGCGGCAGGGCATTTGCGCGAACAGAGGAAGGCAACTTTGTACTGCTGCAGGAGTGCTGTATTGCCAAGTGTATGAAGTAAGGGGGCGATCAAGGTTTACTCTGCATCCTCATCGCCTCCCGCGCCTATGCCCATGCGGTATTTGATGTCGTAGTTGATTATGAAATCGAGTTCTTCATCATTAAGGCCGTAATGAGCCGCTAATGTTGCATCAATTTGGTCTAATAATTCTTTAGATTTTTGTATTTTGAATGATTGTGTTTGGGTAGTACCTGTAGTCTTTTGTTGGCGTTCCAGCATGACGCTATTCAATTCAAGATCATCTAAATATTGTTCACCAAGCTTTTGAATTTTTTTGTCTGATAACACACTTTCTAAACAAGGAAAATTCTGGATATCGTAAGGATTTAAGTCTCTTAAATTTGAAGTCACTGTATACCACCACCAAAATAAATCGCTTGAAAGCACGGCAACGGCTGACTTGATATGAGATTTTGTGCCAAGCGTAAACCAGGTTTCTCTTGAAGAATGCCCTTTTTTCCCGTTCAACACGAATTTTGGGGCAAAATCAGTAAATATTTTCCAATACAATCCTCCTGTAGTTCTATAATAAACCCTATTATCCGATTTACCGTAGAATTTACCTATACTTGAACCAGTTTTTAATAGTTTCTCAAGTATTTTTATTTCTGTCTTATTTCCTATTTTAGGCCGCCAAGAGGTATGGCGATCATGAGGGATTTCACAATAACTAATTTGATTCATCAATTCATCACGGCTATGAGCGTTCCACTTTTTATAATTTGTTGAGAACACCCGATTACTATCTGTTTTTCTTGAAATAAATATTGTCAAAGCTCTATTTACTGTGTCAAACAACTTTCCTGGTCTCCAGGAAAAATTTGAATACCAAGCACAGCTGGTGGATTCGATGACATTTTGGGTACTCAACATTCTTTGGGTTGATACAAGTGCCAATGGAACAATCATACTTATGGAAGCGTACTTGCTTGTGACGTTAAAACTTCTTTCAACACACATTGAATGAATCGCACCCGATTCAGCGGTAACGAATCCTTTCACACTGTATTTAACCTCGCGTTGTTCAAGGTATGGAGGATTCCCAATAATCACATCAAACCCACCACGGTCATGGATGATCTCGTAAAATTCGGCAAACCAGTGAAACGGCTGGTGTGAATCATGCCAAGCCTTGTAATCGGAAACCTTCTTTGGATCTTTGCCATACAGCTTGCCCAGGTACACATCAAGCCGGTTATTCAGCTTGTGCAACCGGTCGGCCAGCTCCTTCTTGGCACCTTTCTTCGTGGTGTCATTTTCAATCTGTGCCTCGCGAAAAGCTGAAAATGCCCGCTTCACGTAATCAGCGCCTTCTTCGATACTGGCAATGTCCTTGTCGTGAAAGCCTAATTGCCCTTCAACCGCCTTCTTCACCTCGTCAATCGACACAAAACCGACCAGCGAATTGCCAGAGCGAATGTTGAAGTCAATATCCGGCAGCGGCTCCAGTCCCATATTCGACTTCTTGTAGTCCACATCCACCGTAGCAACCAGCTTGAGGAACAGACGCAGTTTGGCAATCTCGATGGCCTCGTGCATGATGTCCACGCCAAAGAGGTTATTGAGAATGATTGTTTTGAAAATGAAATACTGGAGATTGGGGTGTTCCGGTGCATCCACCCGTTTCAGGACTTCATCGAAAATCTTGAATTTGCCAGTGCCACCCTCATCGACAAAAGCATGCATGCGGCCAATACAGGCTTCGTATAGCGGCTCCAGGATATTCATGGCGGCAAACAGGAATGCACCGGAACCACAAGTGGGGTCGAGTACAGTAATTTTCTCCAGCGCCTTGTAGAAATGACGGATCAGCTCGGGATCGGCTCTGTTCTGGATGACATCAATGGCAAACTTGGTAATGTTGAGATTGTAGGTGATCAGGTCGTTGATCTCGTGAATCTCGCCCGCTTCAATCTTCCCCTTTACCTCGGCATAGCGTCTGCGCCGCTCAACCACCTCACGCCAGATTTCTGTCGGCAGGGCGTAACCAGTTTCAGTAGGTGCCGGTTTGTTCCATTCTCCCCGCTGGCTGACGTCGCCAAGTCCTTTAGCAATCTCTGCCGGCAGTTCAAGCTCAACACCATGCTGTATGGCCGGATAGATGTAATCGCTGGTGTGCAGCTGCAACAGTTTCCACACATCGCTGCCCTTGTTCAGAGCTGCCGGGTAGTGCCGCTTCAGTTCATCAAACAGGAAGGGAATGATGCAGTTCTTGCCGATGTAGTCGGTAATATCCTCTTTGGTGTAATAGGCACCCATAGCGGCGCGGTCATTGATGTACTTTTCGAAGATGTAACCGATGACATCAGGATTGATCTCTTTGCCCGTGGCCTTCTGGCGGGTGTCCAAGTGCCATTCGTACTCGTCGAAAAAGCTGAATATCCGCTCGAATGCCTTGTCCTCTATCTGGATAGTGGTATAGGTAGTCTCCAGTTCGTGAACATCAAACAGGCCGCCGTTCAGGTAAGGCACCTTGCCAAGCTCGTTTTCAAGCTTCTTGTTGTCAGGCGATCCCAGCCCCTGATGGAACAGCACCAGCAGGAAGTTGCGATAAAATGAATAGAAATTGTCCTTCCCTTTGCGTGATTGTGTCTCAGCCAGCTTGGTCTTCAGATAAAACTTGTCGTTATTGAGAAAGCCCTTTTTCTGGATGAAGTAGATGAACATCAGCCTGTTGAGCATGAGCGAGGCATACCAGTCCTTATCCTGCGACTCGGTTATGCCCTTTATGAAGCTGAGAAATGCCGTGTGCTCTTTCTTGAAGCCCTCATAGAATTTTTTGGTGACCTTCTCGGCATTTGTATTAAACGCTCCACCTATCCGACCGGTAACATCGGCAATTGTGATGTTGTCCTCTTCATCTATGGTGAAAAACAGGTGCTGGAGCTTCTGAAGCAGCAGCTCCGGTTCCTGAGTAGAAAAGTATGGTGTTTCTCGAACAACCGCCGGTTTGTCCAGCTCCTTTACCACCAACTGCCAGACCTGTTGCCGCTTACCGCTGTTGGTGTAGATGATCAGGTGTTGGTGATAGAGCTTGGTGATGGCGGAATCAATCTTCTTGCGGGTGGCATAGTCCGGCACTTTGCCGCTTGTCTCACAGACAAACACAAAAAAGGCGCTCTTTTCGGCAATTGCCTCAAGCTGATAGACTTGACTATCCACCGCCACCGGTTCTTTCTTGGTGGTATGGTTCCAGCCGAGCTGGTTGAACAGTTCCCGTAGCTGGAAGTTCTTTATCAGCTTTGAAAAGACTGATTTCTTGATCGACATTTACCCCTCCGAATTGACAAGCCCCATAGAGCAAATGATCTGTGGTTCACGATTATGAAATTGCTCTTCTTCGACAATGCAGAGCTTGTCATCATCCCGCAGGGAAATAACCAGGTTGGCCAGCCCTTCATCAGACACGCCGGTTTTCAGCTGGCGGCCGATAGTCTCGCGGGCAAACTCTTCAATGGAAACTTGAAGATGTCATCAACAGCACGTTTCAGCTCGCTGGTGACAAACAGAGTCCCTTCATTGGCCTTGATATAACGATCAAGGTGCATGAAAACGCGATAACGGACGCTTGACTTTTTGCCCAGCGTGCCGGTCGCCGATGACTCGGTATCCTTAATCAAGTCAAGCCCTTTGGCTACCAGACCATGATGATGTTCAAGCCGATGGAGTGGCGGTGTATCGTGGGAGCAAGCGGCAGCGTCGAGGATGGTCTTTTGCGATTGGGTGATAACATCGCCCTGCTCATTCAGCCAGGCCAGGAAGTCATTATCCTCAGCCGTGCGGCTGTAGACGATGACGCCCTGTTTATCGGCAATGGCTGCTGGAATTGACTTAGTGCCATAGATGGAATTGGCAAGTTCTGGTATGGTCTTCAACAGGCTCCGGTCGGCATCGGTGGCGTTTTTCCATATCTGCCAGGCGTAAGAGGCGAGATCAACCTCGCCCTCGTCCCCTTCATCCAGGATGCCGGATTTCTCGTTGTACATATCCCTGATGTTGATCGGGTCGCCGTCAAAAAAGGTTTCATCGGCTCCGACAACCTCGGCATTCTCACCGATGCGGCGCGAAAGCCTGCCCCGCAGGTTGATGATATTTTCCAGACCCTCTTCCGGCAGAAACGAATAGCAGAGAATTTGATCTGATTTCTGGCCGATCCTGTCCACACGACCGGCACGTTGAATCAGGCGGATGATGGCCCACGGAAGGTCGTAGTTCAGCACGATATGGGCATCTTGGAGGTTCTGCCCTTCGCTTAATACATCGGTGCTGACCAGCACCCTGATTTCATTCTGCACCCCTTTCGCGCCGTTGCTGATGGGGCTGAAGCGGCGGGCGTTGTCCGTGGGATCATCAGTGCCACCCGTGACACCTTCGATCTGGGTCATTCCCCGTTTTTCCAGCTCTTCTGCCAGGTAGCGGGCGGTATCAGCAAACTGTGTAAAGATGAGCACCTTTTCCTTGGGGTGGGCCTTAGTGCAGAGATCGTAAAACGCATTCAACTGGCGGTCGTCTGCCGGGCGCCACTCCTTCACCATGTTGATGATCTTCAGAAGGGCGGCGCTATCCTTCATCAGCTCTGATTTGAGTGTCTTCTTGAAAAGTCCTGCCCTGATCCACTCGAAATTGTCACGCTCTCTGGTCGCGAACCAGGTGTACAACTTGGCAGCCTGTGCGAGGTAGCTGTCTGCATCCAAATACACCTTGCGGGTATCGCCATCACCATCTTCATCTTCAATAAAGCCATCCAGAATACTCCCCTGTTGCGGGCCAATGGGGAACTCAAGATCATTCTCTATTGCATGCAAATAGAGGAAATTTCTGAGCACGTGGCGACTAAGCGACAGCAGGAAGGCATAACCGCTACTCTCAAGCCGCTTGAACAGGTTTGTCCTGCAAAAGCCCATCAGCCGTTTACCGGCGCGCGAGAGATTTTCTTTGAGCGCCTTCTCCTCTTTTGTAGGAGTCAGAGTGCTTTTCCCATCCAGATAGTTCTCAAGTCCATAACGCGGCAGATTGAGGGTATTGATAATGTCTACCACCTCGCTGGAATAGAGCCTTGCGTACTGGTCCATTTTGTCTTTTGGATCGAAATGATAGGTGACGTCTTTTGGTATGCGGTCGGGGAAATATGAGCGGCTGCCATCAGCAAACCCAAGATACTTTCTGTTCTTTTCAGGATCGTTCTTGGCGTAATGCTCCTTGATGAAGCTTCGTGTTCGACGTACCAGATACAGCCGCATCAGCTCGCGCCAGTCATCAGGGAAATCGCTCTTTTCAAAAGCAGCAATGCTTCTGGCATGGCACTGGTGCAAAGCCATAAACTGCACCGGCCCGCCGATACTTTCAATATAACGCTCAGGACTAATCCCTAAGTCAGTGTCTTCTTCCAGAAACAGAGCCAGTTGAGTTGAAAGATCAAGATAGGTTTTGTTGTAGGGAGTCGCCGTTAGCAGGACAACCTTGCTTTCGTTCAGCTGAAGATATTCGCGGATAGATTTGTAGCGCTTTCCTTCCCGATTTCTGAGGTTGTGGCTTTCGTCAATTACCACCAACCGGTAGCGCCGCTCTTTGGGAAGAATCGTTTGCACTTGTGTCACAGAGATGACTTTTGCCCGTAGCTGATACTTGTGAGCGTAACCCTCCCACATGGTCACCAGGTTCCTGGGGCAGATAATCAATGTTTCCAGGAAATAATCTTCCTCGAATATTTTTGCCAGGGCGGTTGCGGTGATGGTCTTGCCCAAACCGACAACATCGCCGATGATGACGCCGCCGCGTTTATTGAGGTAGTGTGCTGCCACCAGCACCGCTTTTTGCTGAAACTCCAGTAACTCTTTCTGAAAAACTCTTGGAATCTTGAACTCGGCAAAACCGGCACGGGCCTCCCGTGACAGGTGATAGGCAATCTTCAGATAGATGTAATAAGGTGGAATTAACTTTTCCGTGGCCCAACTGCTGTCCAGTATCTCGATCAGTTCATTTGTGATGTCGATACACCAGCGATCTTCCCAGCGTTCATCAAACCACCCCGACAGCTTGCGAGCGGCATCCTGCTCCAGTACGTCGATATTCAATTCACCCTGATGATTGAGACCAGCAAGGGTCAGGTTGCTGCTGCCTAGGTAGCCGATGGTGGGGGTCATTCGGTCATCGCGGAAGGCAAGATAAAGCTTGGCGTGTAACTGGTATTGCAGGAACAGCTTGACGATGACCTTTTTATCCCTGATCTGATGCAGAAGTTTGCGGAGCGCCTTTTCATCAGCATCAGTCGGTGCACCGACAACCAATTGATCCCGAAACTCCTGTGCCAGTTGCTTCTTGATGCGGTTGGCTGTCGCATTGTCCATTACGCCAGGGCCGGAGTTGGTATAACCGGCCTTCACCATATCCAGCGGCATCCTCTGCATCCCTATCAACAAGCGGCAACAGCTGTCCTCGCCTCCTTGCCACTGATCAACGTAATCGGCAACGCCTTTCCAGCCGCGCAGATTGAAGTAACCGACACAGAAATCGGCACGGGTCGCAACTTCAAGAGAATTTGAAAGGCCTCGAAGAAACTGATTTTCAATGTTGTCGTAGATGGTAGGCATATTCCCTCCGGAGAACCTTAAAACATCTCAGATATGCCACATAGCATACTTCAAGTATACAATTAAAGCGTATTCAAGGTGTGTTTCGCCAGCGTGTGCCTCGGGGTATGCTCCACCCCAAAATGAGGCGTATATGGCAAAGATTCGTACCAGCAAGGAAATAGGGTTCAGGTTGAAGCAACTGCGGGAGCAGACGGGTGTTAGTCAGGAGAAAATGGCGGAACTCGTGGGGGTCTCAAGGGGGCAGCTACAGAAATATGAATCCGGTAAAAATATGTTGAACACTGAAAAGCTTCAGTTAGCGGCGGGGGCACTCTCCGTGTCCGTTCAGGAGTTTTTTATTGCGGGGCAAGATGTTATACCTTTGGCAGTTTCTGAAAAACTCCTGCTTGATTCCTACCGGGCAATCCCCAATAAAGACATTCAGGAAAGTATCCTCAAGATAACCACCAACGCCACCAGACAGGATAAATAGACAATAAAAACGCCCCGCCGGAATGATCCCGACGGGGCGTTTTTTTTGTTTTATGTGATCCGGTTTTTTACTTCCTGACCTACCCATCCCCATAGACGATGAACTTAGGTGGTGGTCGGAACCTCCAGTTGATGCCTATTTACGCTTTCGCCAATAGTTTGGCTCACGTCGCAAATGCATGACCGCAAGCATCTCTTCTTCTGCTGCCGGAGCCAGCACCACTCGTTTCATTTCAATTTTCCGCGCGCATCCCGCACCGAATCCTCCAGCGGGCGACAAGTTACATTACCCGCTTCTATCTCCGCATAACGCGCTTCAGCCTCTCGTACACAAAGTAACTCCATTTCCGATTCAATCTCTTCATACCTTTTAAGCTTCGCCTGAATCTGCTCGTAGCCGGCAAGGCTCATCAACACCAATTCTCCATGACCTTTTCTGGTCAAGTAAACTGGCTGGTTGTCTTTACGGCAAATGTCCACAATCTGGTCCAAGTGGCTCTTAAGTTCAGATAATGGGTGTATATGCGGCATGATTACCTCCATATCCTGCAGTTTCGTATTTTCTACTCCCGCACCTGTCCATCTCCATAAACAATGAACTTGGTGGTAGTCAAATCCTCCAGCCCCATCGGACCGAAGGAGTGCAGCTTGGTGGTGGAAATGCCGATTTCGGCCCCCAGACCCAGCTCGCCGCCATCGGCAAAGCGGGTGGAGGCATTGACCATCACGCAGGAGGAGTTGACCTCGCGTATGAAGCGCTGCGCCCGACCGTAATCGCTGGTGATGATCGATTCGGTGTGCAGTGAACAGTAGCGATTGATGTGATCGATGGCGGCATCCATATCATCCACGACACGGCAGGCCAGGATCAGTTCCAGATACTCAGCGTGCCAGTCTTCCTCCACAGCCGGCAGAGCCTGCGGGGCGAGGCTGCAGAAGGCCTCGTCACCGCGTAATTCCACCTTCAGGGCGGACAGCACGGCAGCGATTCTGGGAATGAACTCGGCCGCCACAACCTTGTGAATCAACAGTGTCTCCAAGGCATTGCAGACACCGGGGCGCTGGGTTTTGGCATTGACGATGATCCGCTCGGCCATTGCATAATCGGCCGACTGATCCACGAAGACGTGACAGACACCCTTGTAATGTTTGATAACCGGGATGCGCGAGTTCTCAACCACAAACCGGATCAAGCTCTCCCCCCCCCGCGGAATGATCAGATCGATGGACTGCTCCTGTTTGAGCATCTCCAGCACCCCTTCGCGCTCGGTAAACGGAATCAGCGAAAGAGCCGCTTCCGGGATGCCCATTTCTCTCAGCACCGCCTGCAGTACAGCCGCCAGGGCCAGATTGGAATGAATAGCCTCGGAGCCTCCCCGCAGAATCACGGCGTTGCCGGCCTTGAGACAAAGGGCGGCGGCATCGGCGGTAACATTGGGACGTGCCTCGTAGATAATACCGATCGTGCCGAGCGGAATGCGCATCTTGCCGACCATCAGATCATTGGGGCGCTTCCACATCCTGGTGACCTCCCCCACCGGATCCGGCAGGGCCGCAATTTCACGCAGGGCGCCGGCAATACCACCAATACGTTTCTGATCCAGCATCAGGCGGTCCAGCATCGCATCGGAAAGTCCCTTGAGACGGCCCGCCTCAAGATCTTTTTGATTCTCGGAGAGCAGGTGTGCTGTGCTGGCTTCCAGGTCATTGGCCATCTTCAGCAGCATACTGTTTTTTGTTCCGCTGGAAAGGCGGGCCATGGCCAGAGATGCCTGACGGGCGTCCATGGCAATTTTTTTAATTTTTTCAGCAATATTCATTTAGAAAGCTCCCAGTATGATATCAGCCGGCAATAAACCGAAGTTTACGCAAAAGCGGACTGGCGGGCAAGATACTTTTATTTACGCACCCCTGATAATATCGGAAATCAGTGATTATAATGTACGGAATGAATTCTGAAGAAAGAAATAACGGCTTTGATCCGCAAGCTTGGCGACCGGTTCTCCTTGACAGCAGACCGGCCCTGAGTAAACGCAGGGTTCAACTCTGGGCGCTGGTACTGGATTCACGTTCGATTCCCTGCTGTATTGATACGGATGGCTCAGGCTGGCAGCTGCTAGTGCCGGAACAGCATCTGACCAGCGCCCGCAACGAATTGCAGATTTATGAAGAGAATAACTGTAACTGGCCGCCGCCACTGCCACCCGCCCGGATGCTTGTGAAAAACACCCTGCCGACCGTTTCAATCCTGATTCTGCTG
>JACMKN010000208.1 GCA_014380135.1 Deltaproteobacteria bacterium | reverse complement strand
TCAGGCCTCCGACCGCGCCCACCGCATCGGCCAGACCAGGCCGGTCACGGTCTACCGGCTGGTGGCCGCCAACACCATCGAAGAGAAGATCGTGGCCCTGCACCACCAGAAGCGCGACCTGGCCGATTCGCTGCTGGAGGGCACCGAAACATCCGCACGGGTCTCAACGGAGGATCTGATGGAGCTGCTGCGGGAAGTGCGCGAGTAGCGCGATTGAGGCACAGAAATGTACTCACTGGTGTATATATGTCACTCATGTTCAAGCCGCAGGGCTGAGACTATCTCTGTATCCGGAGGTAACCGCTCAGCATAACTGGTTAATATTTAAGCCGGGACCGTGCTGAAGGTGGCATGTATTCAGTATGGCACACTACCTGCTAATCTGAATAACCCGCCTCCGTTGCGGGCAACTGATAAAAGAATACAAGTTCACAAAGGTAACCCCCATGACAATCAAGCGACCACCAGCAAAACAGGGACTTTACGATCCCCGATTCGAGCACGACGCCTGCGGCGTCGGCTTTGTTGCCAATATGAAGGGCAAGAAATCCCACGAGATCGTCAGTCAGGCGCTCGAAATTCTTGTCAAACTTGATCATCGCGGCGCCTGCGGCTGTGAACCCAATACCGGAGACGGCGCCGGCATCCTGATGCAGATGCCGGACAGTTTCCTGCGTTCGGTCTGCGCGCCGCTCGGCATCGAACTGCCCGAGCCGTTCCACTACGGTGTCGGCATGCTCTTCACCTCACCCAAGGCGACCGAGCGCAACGCCGCCCGCCATATTCTGGAAAAGATCCTGGCGGAAGAAGGGATCGAACTCTTGGGCTGGCGCAACGTGCCGACCGACAACTCCTCTCTGGGGCATACCGCCTGGGAAGGGGAGCCGATGGTGCGGCAGCTGTTCCTCAAACGCCCTCTAAATTGCGCCGATGAACAGTCCTTCAACCGCAAGCTCTACATCATCAACCAGCGAGCGATCAACGAGATCCGGCGGGCCGGAGTCGACGAGCACTGGTACGTCAGCAGCCTCTCGACCCGCACCATAATCTACAAGGGCATGCTGATGCCGGTTCAGGTGGACCAGTACTATCCCGAACTGCGCGACAGCGCCATGGAAAGCGCCATCGCCCTGGTTCATTCCCGTTTCTCCACCAACACCTTTCCCAGCTGGGATCGCGCCCACCCTTATCATTACCTGGCCCATAACGGCGAGATCAACACCCTGCGCGGCAACGTCAACTGGATGACCGCCCGCCAAAATCTTTTTGAAAGCGCTCTGTTCGGCGAGGACATGCACAAGGTTCTGCCGATAATCAACGAAAACGGTTCCGATTCGGCCATGTTCGACAACTGCCTGGAACTGCTGGTCATGAGCGGCCGCTCCCTGCCGCATGCGATCATGATGATGGTGCCTGAGCCTTGGGAAAAGCATGCCGACATGAGCGCGGAAAAGAAGGCCTTCTACGAATACCATTCCTGCCTGATGGCGCCCTGGGACGGTCCGGCCGCGATCTGCTTTACCGATGGCCGCAGCATCGGAGCGGTCCTTGACCGCAACGGCCTGCGCCCTTCCCGCTACTATATCACCAACGACGATCTGGTCATCATGGCCTCCGAAGCCGGAGTCCTGCAGATCGAGCCGAGCCGTATCCTGAGCAAGGGACGGCTCCAGCCGGGACAGATGTTCCTGGTGGATACGGAGCAGGGCCGCATCGTTCCCGACCAGGAGATTAAGGCGGAGCTGGCCGCAGCCAACCCGTACGGTCAGTGGCTGAAAGAAAGTCACATTAACCTGGAAGATCTGCCGGCTGTTCCCGATGCTCTTGTCCCGGATCAGGCTACGCTGACCCAGCGTCAGCAGGCCTTCGGCTATACCTATGAGGATCAGCGGGTGGTGCTGGGGCCGATGGCTACCGACGGCATCCAGCCGCTCGGCTCCATGGGCACCGACACACCGCTGGCGGTGCTCTCCAGCCAGAATCAGCTTTTGTACAATTATTTCAAACAGCTCTTCGCCCAGGTCACGAATCCGCCCATCGACCCGATCCGTGAAGAGATTGTCACCTCAACCATTACGTTGATCGGCTCGGAGGGGAACCTGCTGGAGCCGACCGCGGTAAACGCCCGGAGAGTCAAGCTTCAGCATCCGCTGCTCAGCAATCAGGAGCTGGAACAACTGCGCCGGATTGACCGCCCCGGTTTCAAGTCCGCGACCCTGTCACTGCTCTTTCCGGCGGCCCGCGGTGCCAGCGCCATGGAGAAGGGGCTGGAGGCGCTTTTCGCGGCGGCCGATGCGGCGGTTGAAACCGGCTGCAATATCCTGATCCTCTCCGACTGCGGAGTAGATAAAAACAATGCCGCCATTCCGGCGCTGCTGGCGGTTTCCGGCCTGCATCACCACCTGGTCGCCAGCGGCACCCGCACACTGGTTTCGCTGCTGCTGGAATCGGGTGAACCGCGCGAGGTGCACCACTTCGCCGTGCTGCTGGGTTACGGCGTCAATGCCATCAACCCCTATCTGGCCTTCGAATCCCTGGATGACATGATTCGGCAGGGGCTGCTGCCGGGTCTCGACCATAAAAAAGCGGTCAAGAATTTCATCAAGGCCTCCATCAAGGGGGTCGTCAAGACCATGGCCAAGATGGGCATCTCCACCGTCCAGAGCTATCGCGGCGCACAGATCTTCGAGGCGCTCGGCCTGCATCAATCGGTGGTTGACCGCTACTTCACCTGGACCCCCTCCCGTATCGGCGGGACCGATATCGACGGAATCGCACGGGAGCTGATGGAACGTCATGCGCGGGCCTATCCCGAACGGGTGGCCCCCGAGGTAACACTTGCTCCAGGCGGTGTCTACCAGTGGCGCAAGGATGGCGAGGAACACCAGTACAATCCGCTGACGATCACCTCGCTCCAGAAGGCCACCCGCAGCGACGATTACGGCGAGTTCAAGGTTTTTTCCTCCCTGATCGACGAACAGAACGAGCGGCACTACACCCTGCGCGGCCTGCTGCAGTTCAAGGACAACATGCCTTCGGTGCCGCTGGACGAGGTCGAACCGGTGGAAGCCATCATGAAGCGCTTCAAGACCGGCGCCATGTCCTACGGCTCCATCAGCCAGGAGGCTCACGAAGCGCTGGCCATCGCCATGAACCGCATCGGCGGCCGCTCCAACACCGGTGAAGGTGGCGAGGATCCGGAACGTTTCACCTGGACCAACGAGCAGGGCGATTCCAAGAACAGCAACATCAAGCAGGTGGCTTCGGGCCGTTTCGGCGTCACCAGTGATTACCTGACCAATGCCGGCGAGCTGCAGATCAAGCTGGCCCAGGGCGCCAAGCCCGGCGAAGGGGGCGAGCTGCCCGGCACCAAGGTCTATCCCTGGATCGCCAAGACCCGCCACACCACACCGGGTGTCGGGCTGGTGTCGCCGCCGCCGCACCATGACATCTACTCCATCGAGGATCTGGCCGAACTGATCCACGACCTGAAAAACGCCAACCGCCGGGCCCGCATCAGCGTCAAGCTGGTGTCCGAAGTCGGTGTCGGCACGATTGCCGCCGGGGTTGCCAAGGCCCACGCCGATGTCGTACTGATCAGCGGCTATGACGGCGGGACCGGCGCATCTCCGATCTCCAGCATCAAGCACGCCGGCCTCCCCTGGGAACTGGGCCTGGCCGAGACACACCAGACCCTGCTGCTGAACAACCTGCGCAGCCGGATCATCATCGAAGCCGACGGCCAGCTCAAGACCGGCCGGGACGTGGCCATCGCCGCCCTGCTGGGTGCCGAGGAATTCGGCTTTGCCACCGCTCCCCTGGTAACCCTGGGATGCGTCATGATGCGTGTCTGCCACAGCAACACCTGCCCGACCGGCGTGGCGACCCAGGATCCGAAACTGCGCAAGAATTTCAACGGCAAGCCGGAGTATGTGGTCAATTTCATGCGTTTTGTCGCACAGGAACTGCGCGAGATCATGGCGCAGCTGGGCTTCCGTACCCTGAATGAAATGGTCGGACGCTGTGACGTGCTGGAGGCCAACCAGGCTATCGAGCACTGGAAGGCGCAGGGGCTGGATTTCTCCAACATCCTGCACCAGCCGAAAGTCGGACTTAACGTGGGGCGCTATTGCACCGAGCAGCAGGATCATGGACTGGAAAAATCGATCGACATGACCAGACTGCTGGATCTCTGCCAGCCGGCCATCGAGCGCGGTGAAAAGGTCCGCGCCGAACTGCCGATCACCAATGTCGATCGGGTGGTGGGTACCATCCTGGGCAATGAAATCACCCGCAGCCATGGCGCCAAGGGGCTCCCGGACGATACGGTCCGCCTGACATTCAACGGCTCGGCCGGGCAGAGCTTCGGCGCCTTCATCCCGCGCGGCATAACCCTGAAACTGTCCGGAGACGCCAACGATTATCTGGGCAAAGGGCTGAGCGGCGGCACGATCGCTGTCTATCCCCC
>JACMKN010000207.1 GCA_014380135.1 Deltaproteobacteria bacterium | reverse complement strand
TCGAAACCGACCACCACATGCCGCAGTCCGGCTTCGCGCATGACCCGCAGGGTCTCGTAGTCGGTATTGGCCCGGGCGTTGATCGTCCAGGAGATGCCCAGCGGCTTGATCAGGCGCGCAATTTCCTGGGCATGCTGGCGGTTGGCGCTGAAGGTATCGTCATCGAAAGAGAGTTCCCGCATCTCGGGAATATTCTCGGTGATCCACTTGATCTCTTCATAGACATTTTGAGGGCTGCGGGTCCGCATGCGTTGGCCGGAAAAGGTCTGCGGCCAGAGGCAGTAGATGCATTTCGACGGGCAGCCGCGACTGGAATAGATCGAAACGTAAGGGTTTTTGAAGTGCGGAATGATATAGTCCTTGATCGGCAGATCGCGTTTGTAGATCGGGGCTACAAAGGGGAGCGCATCCAGATCCTCGATCATCGGCCGGTCAGCGGTGTGAACTACCTTCTCTTCCCGCACGAAGCTGATGCCGTCCACCTTGTCCCAGGCCCGCCCTTCGCACAACTCCTTGGTGGAATAGTCGAATTCTCCACGGCAGACGATATCGATCACGCCTTTGCCGGCCCTCAGCGACTCCTCCGGCAGAATGGTCACATGCGGTCCGGTCAGGACGGTGACGATACCCGGCTTGACCGCTTTTATGCGGCGGGCCGTCTCGATGTCGATCATCAGGGTCGGGGTGGAGGTGTACATCACCACCATGTCGAAATCCTTGGCGATTTCCAGGCACTTCTCAAGATCGAATTTCTGCACCGTGGCGTCCACCACACGGCTGCCTTCGATCATGGCGGCCGGAAAACAGAGCCAGGTCGGATACCAGAAAGAGGTAACCTCGCGGGAGGCCTGATAGCGGGCGCCGGCGCCGCCGTCAAAGTCCTCGAAGGTGGGGGGATTCAAAAAGAGCGGTTTCATGCTGACTCCTTAGTAAGCTAGAAGTTGTTTTCCGCGTCCTGTGGCGGAAAAAAACTTCGTTAACGCACTTATCCTGTTTATCAGGGCTGGTGTTTCTAAAAGCGTTACAGCATATAGATGGAAGGCCGGAAAGTCAAGATTCAACAGGGAGTTGCCCGCTGCTTGCCACCGTTGCTTCAGGGGGGATATGTGTTATTCTTATGCATCAGGAGCAATGCGTAAAAGACAGGAGAACACCAGTGCCGTTGCGATTACTGGTCATAGAGGACTCAAAGGCAGACGCCCAAATCCTGGTTCGGGAGTTACGCAAAGAGGGTTTTGACCTCGAATTCATCCGGGTCGACACACCGAAAGAACTGCAGGCCGCCCTGGATGGGAGCAGCTGGGACGCTGTCATCTCCGACTACAACATGCCCGCCTTCAGCGGCCTGGATGCCCTGCAGATTATCCAGTCCAGTGGGCTGGACCTGCCCTTCATCCTCGTCACCGGAACGATTGGTGAGGAGAAGGCCGTAGCGGCGATGAAGGCTGGAGCCCATGACTTTATCCTGAAGGGGAACTTCCCACGGCTGGCGCCGGCGCTGAAACGGGAACTGCGGGAAGCGGAGATGCGCCGGGAGCGGCAGCAGACGCTGGAAGATCTGCGGCGCGCTCATGAAAAACTGGAGCTTCGCGTCCAGCGGCGCACTGCGGAGTTGGAGGTGGTTAACGAGGAGCTGCAGGCACAAATAGACGGGCGTATCAGGATTGAGAATGACCTGCGCGGCTGCGCTATCCGCCTGATCGATACGGAAGAAAATCTCAAGAAAAAACTCGCCACGGAACTTCATGACGAGATAGGTCGGGATCTGACGGTACTCGGCATTAATCTGGTCATCATCAAGGACAGCCTGAAAAATGATGCGCCCGAAAATCTTCTGGAAAGAGTCGAGGATTCGGGGAGATTGATCGAGGCCATCAGCCTCACTATCCGAAACATAATGGCCATGCTGCGCCCTCCGGTGCTGGATGATTATGGCTTGCTCGCCGCCCTGCGCTGGCACACCGGACTTTTTACAAAACGTACCGGCATCGCTGTAACCATCCAGGCCGATGAACTCATCCCCAGGATGATGGAAGAGAAGGAAATGGCTATTTTTCGAATTGCCCAGGAAGCCCTCATTAATGTCGCAAAACATGCGGCTTCACGTGAGGTGACGATCACGATCAGAATCGACAACGGCTTGCTCCGCTTTACAATCATCGACGATGGCAAAGGATTTGCTCCCTCATCATCCACTAACATTCATGACGGCAGTGGCCTGGGTTTGAAAATCATGCGAGAGCGTGCCGAATCGATCGGAGGAAATTTTTGCCTTGCTTCTGCACCGGGAAAAGGTATTTCCATCACTGTGGAAATACCGCTGGAGGCTGAATAGATGCCCATCACTATCCTGATTGCCGATGACCATGCCATGGTGCGGGACGGCCTCAAGATGATCCTGGAAAACGCGGACGGCATGCGCGTCGTTGCAATGGCGGCGGACGGCCGCGAGGCTGTCGTCCTGGCCGAAGAACACCGGCCGGATGTGATTCTGATGGATATCTCCATGCCGGGCCTGAACGGGATCGAGGCCGCCCGACTGATCCATGAACGTCTGCCGGCGACCCGTGTCCTGATCCTTTCCATGCATCATTCAGCGGAGCATATCTTCCGGGCTCTGCGGGCCGGTGCCAGTGGATATCTGCTGAAGGAATCGGCCGGCAGCGAGGTCGTCACTGCGGTGCGTACCGTCCTGAAGGGGAACCGCTTTTTCGGCAAGGGGGTCAAGCAACCTTTGGAGAGACGGCATGGCAAAGACCGCTCTTTACAGAAAAGCCCCCTGGACAGCCTCAGCAGGCGTGAACTGGAGGTCCTGCAGCTGGTCGTCGAGGGTAAAACCAGCGTGGAGATTGGCGAAGTCCTCTCCCTTTCCCCCAAGAGTATCGAAACCTACCGCAGCCGGCTGATGCTGAAGCTGGTGGTCACCAATATCCCCGCCCTGGTCAGATTCGCAATGCAGCATGGAATCATTCCTGCCGATTAATTCTATTTTAACTCCGATCAAACTTTCCCTACATACAACAGTCAAATAAAGGATTAAAACTTTTTGCATAATTGTGCCAACCCGAGGCTAATCCTTGGTCAGGCAGATGCCGAAATCTATTTTTACCAAATCCATGACAAGAGAGCGTCAGCAATGGGAATCGACAAGGACAAGTGCATGTCAGCAGCCGCCGAAATGCGCCACCGTGCCGATGCGCGGATGCAGGCGAAAAAAGCAGAACTGCATCCCCCCACGATCGAGGAGGATCCGCAGAAACTCTACCATGAGCTTGAGGTCTCCCGTATCGAGCTGGAGATGCAGAATGCAGAGCTGCACCGAACCCAGGCGGAGCTTGAGTTGTCGCGAAATAAGTATGCCGAACTATTTGATTTTGCTCCCGTCGGCTATTTCACCTTTGATGCGCGCGGAGTGATCCGTGAGGTGAATTTTGCCGGCGCTCGTCTGTTGGGAATTGAAAGGCGACTGCTGGCCGATAAACCCTTTATCAGTTTTGTTGCTGATACAGACGAAAGGGAGATTTTTGTCAGTCACCTCGAACGAGTACTGCAAAGAAAGGACATGCAGAAATGTGAAATCAGACTCACTGTAAAAGACGAGACTGTCATCCATGGCCAACTTCAGAGCGTCATGGTGGACACCATCGAAAGCAGGGATGGTTATATCCTTTGTTCGATCGTTGACGGCACGCTTGGCAAGCAGTTGGAAGCGGAAATCCAGGATGCCAGGGAATATGCCGAGAACATTGTCGAAACCGTGCGCGAGCCGATGGTGGTGCTGAATTCCGACCTGAAGATCCTGACCGCCAACCACAATTTCTACGACGCCTTCAAGGTAACCCCCGAGGCAACCATCGGGAACTTCCTCTACGACCTGGGCAACCGGCAATGGGACATCCCCGGACTACGGGTACTCATCGAGGAGATACTCCCCAATGATACCGTGATCAATGGCTATGAAGTCGAGCATGATTTTCCCGGCATAGGCCGCAAGACAATTTTGCTAAACGCCCGTCAGATTTTCCGGGAGAATGTCGGCTCACACATTATCCTGCTGGCGATGGAAGACATCACCGCGCGCAAGCTGTTGGAAGCAGAAATCCAGGATGCTCGCGAATATGCCGAGAATATCGTCGAAACCGTGCGCGAGCCGATGGTGGTGCTGAATTCCGACCTGAAGATCCTGACCGCCAACCACAATTTTTACGACGCCTTCAAGGTAACCCCCGAGGCAACCATCGGTAACTTCATCTACGATCTCGGCAACCGGCAATGGGACATTCCCAAGCTGCGGGTACTCTTTGAAAAAATCCTCCCCCACAAGACCGTGTTAAACGGCTATGAAGTCGAGCATGATTTTCAGGATATAGGCCGTAAGACCATTCTGCTCAACGCCCGCCAGATCTTCCGGGAAAACATCGGCTCACGCATCATCCTGCTGGCGATGGAAGACATTACCTCACGCAAGCTACTGGAAGCAGAAATCCAGGATGCCCGCGAATATGCCGAGAATATCGTAGAGACCGTCCGTGAGCCGATGGTGGTGCTGAGTTCCGACCTGAAGATTCTGACCGCCAACCACAATTTTTACGACACCTTCAAGGTCACCCCCGAGGCAACCATCGGGAATTTTATCTACGACCTGGGCAGCCGGCAATGGGACATCCCCGGCCTGCGGATACTCATCGAAGAGATCCTCCCCCTTGAAACCGTGATCAATGGTTATGAAGTCGAGCACGACTTTCCAGGTAT
>JACMKN010000206.1 GCA_014380135.1 Deltaproteobacteria bacterium | reverse complement strand
GTACCTGGAGCGTGGCCCTTGGAATTCCTACCCACCTTGGAATCATGCCCCAGATAACCGGGTCGCCGCTGGTGACCGAACTGCTGACTGAAACGGCCAAGGAGCTGCTGGGCGGCTACTTTATCGTCGAACTCGACCCGGACCGGGCCGCTGACAAACTTTTGGCGGTGATCGACGAGCGCCGCAAATCGCTCGGAATATAGGCTTCATACAGAGGGGACGGGGCCGAAGAGTCCCGTCCCCACAAGGAGATAACGATACCATGTGCGATCAACATGATCAGTGCGAAGAGCACTCCCACCAACAGCACCATCATGCAGACACCAGGCCGCTTTCGAAAGGGATCAAGATTGCGATTACCGGCAAGGGTGGAGTGGGTAAAACTACTCTGGCCAGCATGCTTGCCCGCGCCTTCGCAAACGACGGCAGTCGGGTACTGGCAATCGACGCCGACCCAGATGCAAATCTCGCCACTTCATTGGGTATTCCGCACGAGCTGGCTAGTCGGCTGCAGCCGATTGCCAAAATGAAGGAACTGGCAGAGGAGCGAACAGGGGCAACCGGTGGATACGGAACGATGTTCAAACTCAATCCAACTGTGAGTGATCTGCCGGAAAAATTCTGCCTGACCCATGATGGGATACGTTTTTTGTGGATGGGGACGCTGGAAAGTGGCGGTAGCGGCTGCGCCTGCCCTGAAAGCACCCTGGTCAGGCGCCTGATGGCACATCTTCTTTTGAAGCGGGATGATGTGGTAATCATGGATATGGAGGCCGGCCTGGAACACCTCGGCAGGAGAACGGCCGAATCCGTCGATGCACTGGTGGTCGTGGTCGAACCGGGACAACGCAGTATTCAGACCGCCTATCAGATCATGAAGCTGGCTGAAGACGTCGGCATTAAGCAGGTCTTTGTTGTCGGCAGCAAAGTACGCGACGACATGGACCGGCGTCTGATTGAGACGGCAATTCCCCACAATCGGCTGCTCGGGTTCATTACCTACAGTGAAGAGATCAAACGGGCCGACCAGGAAAATACGGCACCAGACAAAGCAGCGTTTAATTCTCTCGCGGAAGTGCGTGATATAAAGGACCGGATTGCCGCTCGCCTGACCGGCAGCGAAAGGCAGCGCCTTGATCTGGAATTGTAATTATGATTTCAAGAGATGCTGCCTATTTGCATAAAAAATATATAAAGGATCAGCTTTGGGTTGGAAGTTTCGGTCTTTACTTACAAAGACCTCATATGTAAACTGAACTTCACTTTTTCCAAGTAAACAGTCCCTCTATGCATTACCTGCCAGCAAGTCTTAAGCAAGCTACGGAAAGGAGAAACTTTGCCTACCAAGATGAAGCTGACTGAGATGAATCTCCTGAGACTTTTTAACTCACCCGATTATGAAAACCTTCTCAAGGACTTCACCACACAGCGTTTCCCCAAAAAAAACCTGATTTACTCACCTTTCGAAGAAAAAAACCTTATCTTCATTGTTAAAAGTGGAAAACTGCGGGTATACCTTGCCTACGAAGACAAGGAATTCACCCTCGCGTTCCTTGAGTCTGGCGATATCTACAGCACACATACCAGGGCCTTTGTGCAGGCCTTGGACGACACGGAAATCCTGGTCTGTAATACCACGAAGTTCCAACAACAACTGTCTGCCCTTCCCGAGGTGTCACTCACCATGGTCAAAGTACTGGGGGACCTGCTCAAGAACTCAATCTCGACTATCGAAGGTCTGGTCTTTAAGGATGTGCGGCGGCGGCTGGTTGAGTACCTGATCGGAGCGGCGGCAGATCGGGGCCGTCACACCAGTGACGGCACGGTCGTCGAACTGGGACTGAGCACAGAGGATATCGCCCTGCTGGTTGGCACCACGCGGCAGACAATCTCCCTGATTCTCAACGACTTTATCAAGGCAGATTTCCTCGAAAAGCTTAACCGCAGAACGCTCCTCATCAAGAACCTTTCTGCCCTTAAGGATTGGAAAGATTTGCTCTGAGCGATCGCTTTCTATTGTGACAAAGTAGAACTAAAGATAAATAAAAAGGGTGAACCTTATGAAGATAACTTCAATTGCAGGCATTTTCGCACTAACCGTAACCGCCAGCGCGGCCCAGGCCGGCGGCAGCATCACTTTCTACAGCGACGGCGCTGTTTTCGAGCGTGAAGCGGTCGCAATAAAAGGGCTCGCAGAGCTGCCGCTGGAAGCGGGCTTGCTGGAGGGCACCCTGAAAGTGGTCCCGGCTCCCGGCACGACTATTCTGGGGGTGGAGATCAGAGCCGCGCGCCAGGAGGGCAAAAGCGGCAAGGAACTGGATGCGCTGAGCGAACAGCGTCAGCGACTGGAGGACCGTCTGCAGGCCCTGGCGACCCGCGAAGAGATTTTCAAGGCGGCCGCCAAGTCCCAGAGCGGCAAGGCTCCCCGCAAGACCAAGGCCAATCCTGATCCGATGCAGGCCATCCGTCAGGGAACCGACTTTGCCATTGCCCAGCTGGAAGCGGTCTACACCGCCCGCCGCAGGACCGAACAGGAGATAAAGAGAATCGACAGCCGCATTGCGGCAATCAAAAGAAGCGGCAGAAGCGGGGAAAGTACGGCACGCATCAGCGTCACGCCAACCCGCGGCAGGATGAGCGTACGCTATGCCACCTCGGAAATCGGATGGCAGCCGCGCTACGACCTGCATCTGACAGGTTCCGGCACCGCCCGGCTGCAGCTTTCGGCAAAGGTGACGGCCAACTACAGCGGCTATCTGCAACGGGTTTCGGCCGGTTCCCTGGCCGAGGCGGCCACGGCGGCGGTTTTCCCGGCTCTGCCCGGCAACAGCGCCCGCCTGGCCACATTCCAACTCCCCATTACGGAAGAAAGTTATGGCGGCGGCATCTACAACCGTTTTTCCGGACAGCTCAGCAACACCAGCGGGCAGTATCTCCCGCCGGGAGAAACCGGATTGTACAGAGGGGGCGTTTACCTGGGACGCTTCAGATTTGAAGGGCTTTCATCGGGGAGAAGCAGGCTGGTTTCCAGCGGGATCTGAAAAGTCGGAGCAAACCTCACAACAGCACCGTCCGGTTGCGCCCTTCATTCTTGGCCTGGTACAGGGCATTATCGGCCCTTTTCAACAGTGTTTCCGGTGTATCGTTATCATCAAGCGAGGTGACCCCGATGCTGACAGTAACCCGAACGGTGCTGTTTGCATCGGAAATATCCTGATTTTCGAGCTGTTCACGGATGCGTTCCGCCAGGGCGACCAGATCCTGGCGCTTCGTTTCCGGCACCAGAACGGCAAACTCTTCTCCGCCATACCTGGCGGCCACATCGTACTCGCGCATCGCGCCGGAAATGATCCCGGCGACACCCTTCAGCACCAGGTCGCCAAAGGGATGTCCGAAGCTGTCGTTGATCTTCTTGAAATGATCAAGATCCATCATCAGAAATCCAAGCGGTGTGTTGTGGCGCCTGGCACGCTCAAACTCTTCGTTGAATCGTGACATCAGAAAACGGCGATTGCGCAGCCCGGTCAACTCGTCCGAGATGGAGGCCTCATGCAGCGCACGCTGGGCCGAATCGATTTTGCCGATCAGCTGGTTCAGCATGATGTAGGAAGAACCGAGCAACAGAGCCAGGGTCAGCACGGACAGGCCGATAATAACGCGGCGGTTTAGGGTCATCTCGCGGGCAATCTTGTCGAAGGGGATGCTGACACTGATCCCTCCCCGGATATCGCCTACTTTGTAGCCAAAGCCGGAATGGCATTTCTGGCAGGAGTGCTCCATCACGAGGGGCGCCATGTAACGGTACAACGGACCGTCGGTTCCGGTTTCTATCGCCCAGAATTCCGGTTCGCCCTGGTCGAACTTTTTGAGGGCTTTCAGTTCAAAGCCGTCGGGAGCATTGTCCTTGTTGAGCAGCTGCCGGCTGGTGATACGAAACTGTACGCCGTTATACTCCCTGAGAATTCTGGAGATCTCGCTGGTCATGATGGCATGATTGCGTAGCGTAAAGATGCGTCCGTCAGTCGTCGCTATGTCCGGCTCGATCCCGACTTCATGCAAAAAACGGTTGGACTCCATGCCCGGTTTCTTTACAACATAAATACCGTCATAATCCACATTCCAGCGCCTTACCTTGACAATCAGATCAAAGCAGGATACGGCCTGCTGCCTGACCGACTCGATCAGCAGGCGATTGTTGCGCATATAGATGCCCAGGTAGATAGCCACAACTACCAGAGATATCACCAGACTCAGATTCAGATAGAACATGGCGATCGGCTTGAACTTGCGCAGAACAGGAATGCTCATGTTGCACCCTCGAAATCGGTAGAAATCCCGGATAATAAAACCGCCACTGTCCAAACTTTTTCATTAAATTTATGATTACAGCACCGGATGCAGCAGGTCCCTGACTTTAGCCATCATGGCATCGGCTGTAAACGGCTTCTGCAGAAAATGCAGTCCCTCTTCCAGAACGCCGTCGGTTACGATGACGTTGTTGGTGTAGCCCGACATGAAGAGCACCTTGTCGATTTCGGGATGGTCGGTGGTTAACTGTTCAAAAAGCTGCCTGCCGTTCATACCCGGCATGACGACATCGGTGATAACCAGGTCGATCTTCGCCGTTGCCTGTCGTGCAATTTCCAGAGCTCTTGCAGGATGATCAGCGACCAGCACCGTGTAACCGAGCCCTTCCAGCAGATCGGTGGACATCGCACGAACCATCTCGTTATCCTCGACCAGCAGGATCGTCTCCACGCCGGCTTGATATTCATCGTTGATGCATAATTGCGGTTTTACGACGTTCGGCTGTTCGCTTGTCAGCGGAAAGTAGACTTTAAAGGTCGTTCCGTTTCCGGGTCTGCTCAGAGCCGAGATATAAGCGTTGTGCTGTTTTACAATACCATAAACATTTGCGAGACCAAGGCCGGTGCCGTGGCCGACCTGCTTGGTCGTAAAGAACGGCTCGAAGATGTGCCGCATGGTCTCATCACCCATGCCGCAGCCGTTGTCACTGAATGACATCTGGATATAGTAGCCGGTTTTCATGCCGGGATGCAGACGGGCATATTCATCATCGATCATGATATGGCCTGTATCTATCGAAATGACACCATTTTCTGAGATGGCGTCCTGGGCGTTAATTGCCAGATTGAGAAGTACCTGTTCGATTTTTGAGCGATCGGCGCGAACCATGGCCGGCTGCACGGCCAGCTGTAGCTTGAGGTCGATATTTTCCCGCAATGCCCGGCGCATGATCGAGAAGAAAGACATAATGATCTCGTTCAGATCCTGCACCTGCATCTGCATGACCTGCTTGCGACCGAAACTCAACAGTTGCTGGGTCAGATCGCGTGCCTTATGGGAAGCCATGATGATGCCGTCGATCTTGGATTGCAGCTTTTCGTCGTCCGGCAAAGCCCGCTTGAGCATGTCCGAGTAGATGATGATCGGGGTCAGCAGATTGTTGAAATCGTGAGCCACACCGCCGGCCAGGTGCCCGA
The DNA here is from genome assembly GCA_014380135.1 of Deltaproteobacteria bacterium. GTDB lineage: Bacteria > Desulfobacterota > Desulfuromonadia > Geobacterales > Pseudopelobacteraceae > JACRCG01. The sequence continues at coordinate 28,803 of JACMKN010000206.1, read as the reverse complement.
TCGCCTCCATCTTCTGCGACTGGCTCAGCAGATTTTCCAGCTGTTCCCGCTCCAGCTCGTTTTTACTGCGCTCGATAGCGATACCTGCAAAAGCTGCCGCCTGCTGTATCAGTCCTATTTCCTCTTCGCCGGGAGCAGCCGGTATGCGGTGGTAGATGGCAAAGGTACCAAGCAACTGTCCGACGGAGGAAAAGATCGGCTCCGACCAGCACGACCGGAGACCGGCCTCCTGCGCCGGAATAAATCCTTTCCAGAAGGGATGGGTGTCAATGTCCTCCGCCACGACCCGTTCCCTGCGGAAGGCCGCCGTACCGCACGAACCGATCCCCTCGCCGATTCTGGTTCTGTTTACCGCCATGTTATACGCCTCCGGCAGACTGGGCGCCGCGCCGGTTGTCAGGCGTTCACCCTCTTCATCGACCAGCATAATAGAACAGAGCGCTTCCGGACATTCCTTTTCGATGGCAAGGGCAATGAACGTGAGTAGCTGCGGCAGAGGATCACCACCGGCAATCCGTTCCAGAATTTCGGCCCGGACACGTTCACGCAGTTCGGTACTTTTAATGGCAGTAATGTCCTTGATAATGTGAACGGCGTTGTAGACCACACCGTCTGCAGATAAAACCGGGTCAACCGAGACTTCAAACCACTTATCGGCAACCGGCATCTGAATCGATGCGCGTTTTTTTGATTCCATCATCCGGTTAAACGGACAGGCATGATGCTGTTTCAGATCATCGTGACCGATTTCACAGCAGCAAAGCCCCACAACCTCCATTGGTAATTTATTGAATAACTTCTGGGTGGCCTTATTGGCACGGATAATCCGGCGATTCATATCCAGCAACCAGACCACATCTTCAACGGAATCAAAGGTATCCCGCCACTCCGAAGCAACTTTTTGCAGGGTTTTCTCAAGCGCCTTCTGCTCGCTTATGTCCCGCAAGACACCCAAAACGAGCTGCCTGTGCCCGATATCTACTGATCTGGCATGAACCTCGACCGAAACATTCGTGCCCGACACATGCCGATAGACCGACTCAAAGACCGCCTCACCGTTTTTCAGGATCTGCTGAATGCGCTCTTCCACCAGCCCGGCGTTTTCAGCCGGCTTTAAATCCTGAATATTCACCATATCCAATTCCGGACGACTGCGGCCGGTGATTTTGCAGAAAGCATTATTGAACTGTATCACGCCCCCTTTTTCGTCCAGCAGCAGGATCGCATCAGAAGCAGAATCGATCAGTTCGGCCTTGAACTGCAGTTCTTCCTGCTGCGAAAGCAGCTTCAGATTGGCAAATTCAAGCTTTTTTATCTGTCGCAGGAAAAGAAAAAACAGGGTGGCGACAAGCAGTATCAACAGCCCGCCGATCAATGCCTCTACGTAAATTGTTGCGTACCAGGAGGCGAGCGTCTCTTTTTGACCGACATTTGCCAGCGTCGCAAGACGGTATTCAGTCACAGCGTGCCAGCAGAACAGTCCGGCCAGAACCAGCCCCCCTCCCCCACCCGCAAACAAGTACTTTCGTTTTATCTGATTGTAATAATTGGTCTGCATGACAGCTTCCAAATGGCACAAAATTCAATAAAGACAGTTTTTAATTAACACATATGGGCAAAAAAGACACCTGGTAATGCAGCGTTTCACAGCAGTTTGAATCCGGCAATACGGCTCAACCCTGCCACTCCCAGCAAAACCGGGCAAAACCATCCGGCGCCAGGGGACGGCTGAAATAGTAGCCCTGAATAATCGCGCAATCTCTGGCCGCCAGATAGGCAAACTGTTCTTCCGTCTCCACCCCTTCGGCCACCAGTTCCATATCCAGTCCCTGCCCCATGGCAATGATCGTATTGACCACGGCCGCATCGTTTCTGGTCGTCAGCATGCGCTGTACGAATGACATGTCGATTTTCAGTTCATTGATCGGCAGTCGCCCCAGGTAGGCCAGGGAGGAATAGCCGGTGCCGAAGTCATCCAGTGAAAGGGTCAGGCCGGTTTGGGTCAGAGTAGTCAGCATCGCCATGGTACGGTCGCTGTCGATCATAACCATGCTTTCGGTCAGTTCCAGACAGAGAAAATGCGGATCAAGCCCACTTTCGTGCAGAATCCGCCGCACCGTCAGATCCAGATCGCTGCGCATGAACTGCAGGGCCGAAATATTGACCGACATGCGCAGGGACGGCAGCCCTTGCTTCAGCCAGGCCACAGCCTGCAAACAGGCCTGCCGAAGGACCCACTCACCCACGGCAACAATCATTCCGCTCTCTTCCAGCAACGGAATGAACAGCGCCGGCGAAACCGGTGCCTCGCCGGCCGGTGTCCAGCGCAGAAGAGCCTCCGCACCGACAATCGCTCCGCTGGCCCGGTTGATCTGCGGCTGATACTGCAGGCTGAACTCGCCCCGTTCCAGCGCCTTGTGCAGTCTTGACTCCAGCAGAAAACGCTGCTCCAGCTGGTTGTTAAGCTCGCTGCTATAGAAACTGACCATGTTCTTGCCGATCTTCTTGGCCTGGTACATGGCCGCCTCGGCATTTTTCAGCAGACTCTCGACGCATTCGCCATCCTCCGGGTACACTACAACCCCGATACTGACGGTTGTAACGATTTCTGTGCCTTTGATCTGAAAAACTTCGTTCAGAGCGCCGCGGATCTTCTCGCCCAAAAAGACAGCCAGGTCGGCTTCGGATGACAGCGGCAGAACAACCACGAACTCGTCGCCTACGAAACGGGATACGAAGCAGCCGGCACCACATACCAGCTCCAGCCGATGCGCTATCTCCGTCAGCAGAAGGTCACCGAAACCGTGTCCGAAGATGTCGTTGACAGACTTGAGATTATCCACATCCAGTACCAGCAGTGACAGGAACTGGCTCTGACAGTCGATCAGTTCCAGCTGCAGCTCCAGGTGTTTCTGGAAATAGAAGCGATTGGGCAAGCCGGTCAGTACATCAAAGTTGGCCTGATAGTACAACTGTTCCTCGTGCCGCTTGCGATCGGTGATGTCTTCCTTGATGGCGACAAAACTGGTGATTTTGCCGGTCTCGTCCTTGATCGGCGCTATACTGCACAACTCCCAATAAAGCCTGCCATCCTTGGCTTTGTTGCAGAATTCGCCCTGCCACTCCCTGCCGGAACCGATCGTATTCCACATCTCAGCGTAATAACTGTCCAGCTGTCGGCCTGATTTTAAAATTCGGGGAGTCTGCCCCACCGCTTCATCAAATGTATACCCGAAGGTCTGGCTGAACTTGGGATTGACATATTCGATGATGCCGTCCACGCCGGTAATAATAACGCTGTTGGCGCTCTGCTCTACCGCTGCGCTCAGCTTGCGAAGTTCGGAAGTGCGTTGATCCACCAGGCGCTCCAGATTGCAGTGATGCTCTCTATTTTCCCGCAGAAGATGGGCACGTTCCAGACAACGGGCGACGACCAATTCCAGCTCCACCAGATCCGGAACCGGCTTCGGCAGATAGTCCCAGGCACCGCGCCGCAGGGCCAGGACGGCATCGGCCAGCACGCCGGTGCCGGAGAGGACGATCACCGGCAGATTTCCATCGATTCGTTTGATTTCATCCACGACCTCCAGGCCGTCCATGTGGGGCATGCGCAGATCGGTAATGACAACATCCGGGCGCACGGCATGGATCATCCCGATTCCTTCTCGCCCGTCACAAGCCTGCATCACGCTGAAACCGCAGTCCTCAAAAAAAGCGGCAATACTGCTGCGGACAGACTCTTCGTCATCTATCGTCAAAAGCACCAGATCGGTACCAAACCGCCGCATCATGATTTTTTCCCCGCCGCTGCAATTTCAGTAATTCTTTTGATCAGCGTTGAAAGCTCGTGGATCGGTTTGAGGAAGACATCATCAGCGGTCATGCCAATGGCCCGCAGTTCGTCCGACAGGCTATAGGCCAGGCCGCTGTGCAGCATGAAACCGGTCTCAGGGCAGAGCAGGTGGGCCTTGCCGATGAAGACCACCCCGTTCATACCGGGTAGACGCATATCCGAGATGCAGACCGTCGGCCGGATGGCGGCAATGGTCTCCAGCGCCTCCTCGCCGCTGGCTGCAAAGCGCACGCTGAAGCCCTCATCCTCCAGATAGGCGCAGATGCATTCCCTGATCATCTCATCATCATCAACCAGCAGTATCGAAATTTCGGCAGCACTCACAGGTTCCTCCCCTGAATCGGAAGCTTGATGATAAAATTGCACCCCTGGCCCGGTTGCGACAGTACGTCGATCGTGCCATGGTGCCCGTTGGTAACGATGGCGTAGGCGACCGACAACCCCAGTCCGGTGCCGACACCAACATCCTTGGTGGAGAAGAACGGCTCGAATACCCGCAGGCGGGTGGACTCATCCATACCGGGCCCGTTATCCTCAATTTCTATCACGGCCTTATCTCCGTCGGGCCGCGTCCGCAGTATTATGCGCGGAAAGCTTCCGGTTCCGATCTGCGACAAGGCCTGAGCCGCGTTTTTGAGAATATTGATGACGACCTGCTCCATCTCCATCGTCATCGCGATCAAAGGCATATCCGCGGCATATTCCCGAACCAGTTTTATATTGCGGAAGTCGTACACCTTTTTCATATCATAGTCGCTGGCGGCCAACTCCAGCACCCGATCCAGCATGACCGCCAGATCTACGGTCTCAAGCCGCACTTCGCTGCGGCGACTGAAATGCAGCATATTGTTGATTATGGTTGAGGCGCGCACACCGGCCGATCGTATATGGCTTATAAACTCGAAAATACCCCGTTTTTCCAGGTAGTCCCGCACCAGCTCCAGGCTGACCCCCACCTCATCGGCCGCCTTCAGATTTGCGGCAATCGTCGGAGACACACGCCGCTCGATGTTCTGGGCATGCTGCATGATGGCCCCCAGCGGATTATTGATCTCGTGGGCCATGCCGGCTGCCAGACCGCCGACCATGATCATCTTTTCGGTCTGGGCCATGATTTCCTCGATGCGGACATGCTCGGTGACATCGTCGATGCGGATGACCGCCATTCCAAAAGCTCCGGAATTGAGCGGATAGATCTGCAGCGAGTAATAGCGCAGATCCGCACCGCTGCCGGACTGAATCCTCTCATTGGTTAACGGTGCGTGACAATCGATGACTTCGGCCACCTGCTGCAGTTGGCCGGCAAACTGCGGAATCAGCGTTGCGAGCAGTTTTCCCCGCGCATCTGCGGCAGAAACGCCGCTGAGCTGCTCGAAGCGCCGGTTGACAAGATCAACCCGACCGTCACGATCTACCCTGACTATGATGGAAGGGAGCGTATCCAAAATATCCAGCAGAGCTTTTTCATGGTGCCTTATCTGTCCGGATTCATGACTGTGCAACACTGGGTTCCTCCAAGTCCTGCATTAATGGCTAACGGCAGGGGCCAAGCGCTGTTCGCCCAAGCGGCAGGAAAGCAGTTCCACCAGCTTGCGGCCGATCTTCTCGGGAGGAAGCACGAAATCGACCGCACCGGTTTCGGCAGCGGCCTGCGGCATGCCGTAGATGGCCGATGATTCCTGATCCTGTGCGAATGTGGTGCCTCCCAGATCCTTGATATGCCGAATCCCTTCGGCTCCGTCCCGGCCCATGCCGGTCAGGATGACACCGATCATGCGTCCCCGTTTCAGCGGCTTTAGCAGTGATTTCATCGCCACATCAACGGAAGGCTGAACAAAGTTTACCCGTGGCCCCTCCTCCAGGATTATGCGGCTGTTGCCTTCCAGTTTCAGGTGAAAACCTCCCGGGGCGAGATAGATCTGCCCGCTGCGAAGATAGTCGCCATCCTCGGCCAGAGCCACGGGCATTGCCGCCACGCTCGCCAGACTTTTGGCAATCCGGTAATCCATACCGGGCGGAATGTGCAGCACTATCACGAAAGCAGCGTCCAACTGTGGCAGTTCGCCGAATAGGCGCTTGAGAACGATCGGTCCGCCCGTTGAAACCCCGATCATGACAATATTCGTATTGGTCATGGTCCATCCTCCTCCGTCTGCAGAAGACTCAGATAATATTGGATGGAATCCAGCAGGTTATTCGTATCAAATGGCTTGGTAACATAATCGGTGACATACTCCTGCAACCCATCCATCTTGGCGCAAGGTGCCTCCAAGGCTGTCAGCATGACGATTATGTTGCCTTCATAGAGTTCGTCTTCCACTATTCTGCGGATTGTACTCCAACCGTCCATTCTGGGCATCATGACATCCATCAAAATCACCCCCCTGAAACCCGCCTTCAGAAGACCCAGGCATTCTTCCCCGCCCGAGGCAGTAGTAATATCCAGTCCCTCTGACTGAAAAAGGATCTCAACGGCCTCTCTGATCATGGCTTCATCATCAACAAGCATTACTTTCCTATTCATTACCTGCCCTCTCCTTTTGAGTGTTACCATCACATTTAAACTGCTGATTGAGCGTGAACATAATGCTTGTGCCGTACCCCAGTCCAGCGCTTTCAGCCCATATCCTTCCGCCGTGATTCTGCACTATGCGCTTGCAGATCGAGAGTCCCAGGCCGGATGCTTCAAGATCGTGGCGTGATTCATCCACCTTGAAAAACTCGTCAAAGATAATTTGCAGATGAGCCTGATCCAAACCAATACCTTTATCGATAACCGATACCGTTACAGTTTCGGAACTAATATCAGCATTAATGCAAATGTCCCTGTTCACGTGCGAATAACGCACAGCGTTCGAGATCAGATTCGTGAAGAGCTCTTTTATCTGAGATGTTACAACCTGGACGACAATCGCCGGATCAATCCCGTTTTTGCAACTGCCCCCATCACCGGCAAAAGCACCGGCGCACACGGCCAGGCTTTCATCAAGCAATGAAGCAAGTTGAATATGCTCAAGTTCGTACGGTTTTATATCGGAGGAGAGCTTGACAAGCGTTCCGGTTTTGTCCGTCAGTTCCTTTATTATTATGGTGTTTTTAAAACAGAGATCCAGCATCTTTTTAAGTTCAGGGTCCTCGACACGCGCCATAATCATCGGTAAAAGAATGTGCAGGGGGGTCAGCGGTGTTTTCAGATCATGGCTCAACCTGACCATGAAAGAACGCATCATACGTGCCTGATTCAGTTGCGCTACCAGACGGGACTGTTCTTCCTCCGACCGTTTGTATTCGGTAATGTCTCGGATGGATTCGATCCCGCCCACCTGATTACCTTGACCGTCAAATAAAGGCGTAGCGGTAGCCCACAGATGGCAGGGACCGTCATTGCGGAATGAAGGAATGTTGGTTTCTGCAAAAAGGGTTCTGCCTTCTACATTGATATAGGCATATTTACGTCTGATAAACTCAAGATCCTCATCGATATAATCAATCAGAATCGGGCGACGCTCTCCATAGAAGGGTATTGAATAGACGTAATCGCCCTTGCCGATCACATCCTCTTTTTTCAGTCCGGTCATTTTTTCAATCGCCTGGTTCCAGGCAATCACCCGTTTATCCTTATCCACGACAAATGTGGCATCCGGCAGAAACTCCACGATGTCCTGCAGCTGCTGATAAGCGTTCCTGGTTACTTCCTCGGCCGCCTTGCGTTCGGTGATGTCGCGGAAGGACCAAAGCCGGCCATAATAGCGCCCGTTATCCCCCAACAGCGGGACAGTGTAACGGTCCAGAGTTTTGCCATCGCAAAGGCCAATCTCGTCCCGACAGCAGATCATCCGATCTTCATACAGGTAACGCACCTTCTCCAGAAAGGCTTGGGGGTCAATCATCCTGCCAGTCACATACTTCAAGACAGGTTCGTCGTTCTTTGTTTCCAGCAATTCGGCAGGAATAGCCATGATTTCCACGAAGCGACTGTTGAACGAAAGTATTTTTGCGTTTTCATCAACCACCAGAATTCCATCAAGGGAGGCCTCCTGCTGCGTTGAAAGCAGAATATTCTGAAACAGGACGGCCTCTTCGGCCGCTTTGCGCTCGGTGATGTCAAGAACAACGCCCACCAGTCCTCCCACAGAACCGTTGCTTTCATTGAAAGTGGCCTTATTGAAAATCACGTCACGCAGGGTGCCATCGGCATACTTGACGGTGGCTTCATAAACCTGCAGGCCGGGATTTTCCAGCAGGGCCCGATCCTGTTGCCGATAGCGTTCCGCCAACTCCGCTGGCCAAAGTTCATGGGGCGTTTTGTCGATCAGTTCTTCCTGGCAGAATCCGACATACTCCTCAAAAGCCTTGTTGCAGCCGATATAACGGCAGTCAGCATCTTTGTAATAAATGGGGATGGGAATCGTGTCGATCAGGGTCTGCTGAAATTTGATATGACTTTCATTAGCCTCTTCAGCCCGCCTCATTGACCGGCCCAGTAATACCATGAAGATAATGAAGACCGCCACAATGCCAGCCAGCATCATGGTCAGATGCATTTGAAGCTCGGACAGACTGGACAGTAATACGCTGGTTTTGGCCCCGACATAGAGAACGCCGATGATCTTGCCGGTGCGGTCCCGGATGGGGTCGTAGGCCGTATGGTAGCGAATCCCGAGTATGGCCGTCTCACCACGATACGGTTTTCCCTGTTTGAAAATGGCGTCGTAGGCCGGGCCTACCAGTTTGGTGCCCACAGCCCGCTTGCCAGCGGCGGTCAGTACGTTGGTTGAAACCCGCTCGTCCCCCATGAAGATCGTGGCCGTCCCGCCAAATATCTCCTGTACCTTGTCCGGCAGCTCGAAGTTGCCATTGACAGTATACGTGCCGGCCAGCAGCTTACCGTCTACAACCATGAAATCGGTCCCCTTGTTCGAAAGCAATTGCCAGAAGGTTTTTATACACGCTTCAAGCTTTTCATTTTCTTCCAAGGTTTCACGCGCATTGTAATGGCTGAGGGAGTAAACCCCAAACATTGTAATGAGCAGAATGGCAACAAGAGAACTTGCCATATTGTATTTGGTAATAGATTTCATCATGTCGAACTCTGTCTTGACCTGGGGGTTGAACTGCGCATTAGCCGAGAACTTTCTTCACGACAGCAATCAGCTGTTCCGGCTTGAACGGCTTTACGATCCATCCGGTGGCGCCAGCCGTTTTCCCCTCGGACTTCCGGGAATCCTGGGATTCGGTGGTTAGCATGACAATAGGGATCATCCGGTTGAGCGTCCCTCCCCGCACCGCCTTGATCAGACCGATACCATCCAGATTCGGCATATTGAGGTCGGTAAGCAGCATATCCACTTTTTGCGAGCCAAGCTTGGTAAGGGCATCCTTGCCGTCCACTGCCTCAATCACGTCATAGCCGTTCTGTTTGAGAGTAAAAGCTACCATTTGACGTACGCTGGCCGAATCATCGGCGGTCATAATTAATTTTGCCATTTCATATCCTCCTGTTGTTTCAGAACTAAAGTAATGCTGAATATTTTATTGCTGACGCTGTTATTCATCAGAAAAGATCCACGTTATCACCAAATTCCGAGTCACCGCCACTGTCCGCGTATTCCATGGAATTCACAACAGAATCTTCAGCAGCACCCGAGTGCCGGCGAGCAATTGCCTCGTGGATGCGCCGTTCACTCTGCATGGTGTAACGACTCGCCATGTGGCGCAGGTTTTCATGGAATTCGTTGGTGGCCGGCACCCGCTCCCGCGCCTGAGACACGACCTCGTTCAACTCACAAGCTACCGACCTGGTAAGCTCTGCCACGGAGTAATGTACTGTGATACCAGACGTGAGTTGCCGGATATCCTCATTCAGCTCTCCCACACTGCCAACCAGATCCACAAGCAGCCTGCTGATCTTTTCATTCATCTGCTCCAGTGACGAAACAGTTTTATCGGATTTTTCCTCCATGCCGGTCAACCGTTCGCCCAGTACGGCCAGTTCGCATTCAGCCTTACTGACCAGGGTATCGGTCAGCACGCTGATGCTGGACAAAGTCCGCAACAGTTCATTGGCCTGTGGCGCTGCCACCTTGGAAAGTGAATTGATCCCCTCGGCCAGCACTCCCAGTGCCACACCATCCTGACCGGTGTGGGCAGCCCTGATCTGGGCGTTCAGTGCGATAAGATTGATTTCAGTGCTGACCTCTTCAATACTGCTGACAAATCCGGAGATTTCACTAATGGTTTCGGCCACTTTCCCCAGGGTCGCAAAAAACAGGCGATCCGTTTCGGCACATTTGCGCAGTACGGCACCGAGATCGGAGAAAACATTACGCAAATCGGTAAAAAAGGAGTTTTCCGAGGCGCCGTTGCTGCCGGTGGCATTCATGATTTCACAGGACAGCAGTGATTGCCGCTCTCCGATATCGTGCAGGTTGTCAATGGCGGAGACGACCGCTTCGTGCAGTTCATTGGTGGCATTTTGCACCTGTGCCACCTGTAATTCACAAACATCCCCAACCTGCCCCACCGCCGCTGCGAGCCGCTCGTCATCACACTCTATTGCCAATGTGGTATCCACTTCGCATGCCAGCCGTTCCAGCGCTTCGCTGACATGCTCCATCTGCTGACGCATCATATCGTGGATCTGCAGGGAGGAGACCACTTCGCTGATTGAGGAAGAAACTTCGCCGGATACCTGGCCAGCCAGCTCTCCGCAACTTGAACAACGGGCATTCAGATCTGCCAGTTCGTCAAAACTGATCGTAGCAGCGTTGAGCATGGAACAAGCTTCCTTAGTCTGGAGAAGTTTGCTTGCTTTCCCCACCTGCAGGTGTTTGGCCAGCACGCTGCCTAGAAGCTCACGCTGGATCCGGATGGAATCGGTTTTTTCACGTACCAGGCAGGACAGCTTTCCAACATCCACGGCCAGGCTCATAAATCCATTGCCCGCTTCCCCCAGCCGCGCACTCTCGATTTTAGTGGAAATACCCAGCATCCGCAGAGTTTTATCCATTTTTTTGAACGCGGCCAGTGGCTGGGAAACCGTTTCCAGTAGTTCCAGAACCTGTTCCAGGGAATCACAACTCTCCCGGTTCTGAAGTCGTGAGGCTTCCAGATACTCAGCCATCTCGTCAGTCATTCGCCGCAACCCAGCGACCAAGGCGTGGTAGTCATCATCACTGACCAGATCCACAAGCCGGTGTGCCAGCCGGGAGCTCTCCTGCGACTTTGCATAAAACTCCTGCAGACGGGCACCGATCTGCAAAAACTCGTCCTCGGTCGTGCCGGCGGTCCGCTTGATTATATCGATTGTAGGCAGGATCCTGTCCCGCCACTGCGTCAGCAATTCCATGTGGTCCCCGGTATCATTTCAATAATTAGACAGATTTTGTGTCTGGTTACATTGGAGTAAAAACAAAATCCACAGTCGCCTAATGAGTTTTGTCAGGGTACGCTACCTTCAGAAGGCTGAAATAATACTGGAGGATTTCCATCAGCTCATCCGGATTAAACGGTTTGGTCAGATAGTCGGTGACATACTCCTGAATACCATCCATTTTATTGTCGGGCGCATCCAGAGCGGTGAGCATGACAATAATGTTGCCATCGTAGAGATCGTTCTCCACAATCTTGCGGATCGTATCCCAGCCATTTACTTCAGGCATCATGACATCCATCAGGATCACCCCCCGAAAGCCCTCCTCCAGATGGTCGATACATTCATCGCACCCGGATGCAGTCAGGATCTTTACTCCCACTGACTGAAAGAACATTTCAACCGACTCCCTGATCATCTCATCGTCATCGACCAGCATCACCTTGGCATCCATAATTTCCCTCTTTATTCGTCTGTCATCTGCAACACATCACACCCTGAAGCCGCGTTTCCCCTGGGATGACAACCAGGCGGACAGGCGTCTGGACAGATCCTGCAGTGGCACCACCTCATCAACGCCACCTCTGGCAATCGCCTCTTTTGGCATACCGAACACAACACAGCTTTCCTCGTCCTGGGCCAGCGTGTATGCCCCGGCCTGATGCATCTCCAGCATGCCGGCTGCGCCGTCATCCCCCATGCCGGTCATGATGATTCCAATCGCGTTTTTACCGGCACAATTGGCGGCCGAGCGGAACAGCACATCCACCGATGGCCGGTGGCGGCTGACTGTCGGTCCATCGGAAAGTTCGGTGACATAATTGGCGCCGCTTCTTTTCAAAAGCAGGTGACGATTGCCGGGGGCCAGGTAGGCATGCCCCGGCAATACCCGTTCACCATGTTCAGCCTCTTTTACCGCTATCCTGCAGAGGCCGTCCAAGCGCTTTGCAAAGGTCTTGGTGAAGGCTTCCGGCATATGCTGGGTAATCAGAATTCCGGGACAATCGGGGGGCATATCAACCAGAACTGTTTTGAGCGCCTCGGTGCCGCCGGTGGAAGCGCCCAGCAGTATGACCTTTTCGGTTGTGGAAAATTTGTGGTGCTCGGCAGCCAGCACGACGTCGGCCGAGTTTTTTTGTTCAACCGAAACATGCGCAGCACCCATTGATACCGGACGTCGCAGGCGCGCTTTGGCGGCCCCTCTGATTTTGTCGGTCAGCTCCTCGGCATACTCCTGCAGGCCGTTGCGGATGTCGAGTTTGGGTTTGGTGACAAAATCGAAGGCGCCCAACTCCAGGGCATGCAGCGTAATCGAGGAACTCTTTTCGGTCAGGGACGACACCATCACCACCGGCATCGGGCGCAGCCGCATCAGCCGCTCCAGAAACGCCAGGCCATCCATTTTCGGCATTTCCACGTCCAGGGTCAGCACATCCGGGTTGAGCGCCTTGATCTTCTCGCGGGCCACCAGCGGGTCGGGTGCGGTTCCCACCACCTCCATATCCGGCTGTCGGTTGATTATTTCGCTCAGTATGGAGCGGATCAGGGCGGAATCATCTATGATCAGAACTTTGATGGACATATCGTCACCCGGCTGTCTTTACATACAATGGTGCAAAAAGTTCGGGAGAAAGGGGCTGCGGCTGAATCCGTTTGACAAACACCTGCCCGGAGACCGGCGAAAAACAAATTTTCCTCGGAAAAGTGTCACCCACATCGACCGCGACGACCCGTATCTTCTGCTCCTTCAGGTAGCGCAGCGCAAAACTTGCATTCTGCCTGCCGACATCGCTCATGCCCTCCATGACTCTGCCGGCGCCGAAAACCTTTGCCTCCAGATTGGCACGTTTACCTCCCAGCTGAAGAACATGTTCAAGCAGCAGGTTCATGGCATGGTTTCCATAGCGGGCGGAGCCGTTTCCGTAATTGCGAAGCGCACCCGCATCGCTCGGCAGCATGTAATGATTCATACCGCCCACACCGTTGACGGCATCGTAAAGACAAACCGATACGCACGACCCCAGCACGGTCGTGATGACCGTACCATCTCCGGTTGCATGGTACTGGCCGGGAAGTATTTTTACGGCTTTTGCGGCAAAGATCCGGTCATAATAACTGCTGGTGGAAAAATATCGACCTCTGTGCATATGCGTCAGGCCTTCGGCGAATAGACAGTTTTGCCGCAGACCCTGAACAGGTCGGCAGCGTGATGAAAACTTTCCGAATGACCGGCAAAGAAGAGCCCGTGGGGCTGCAGGCAGGGCTGCATTTTTTTCAGGATAGCATATTGGGTATCCTTGTCGAAATAGATCATCACATTGCGACAGAATATTACATCAAATTTTTCGCGCTGCCCCCACTGTTCGTCCAGCAGGTTGAAGCGTTTGAAGGTGATCATCTGCTGCAGTTCAGGGCGGACTTTGGCAAAACCGGCATTTATTCCGTCACCCTTCAGGAAAAAGCGTTTGAGCTGTTCGGGAGAGATTTTCTGCAGTTGATCGAGCGGATAGACACCGCGCCGGGCCTTCTCCAACACATGGGTGTCGATGTCCGTGGCCAGGATACTGACCGGGGCGTTGAAATTTTTGTAGTGTTCCACCACCGTCATGGCGATGGAATAGGGTTCCTCACCGCTGGATGAGGCACAGGTCCAGATCCGGACCGGATTTGATTTAGAGATGCTGCCGAGATGTTTGGAAAGGATCGGAAAGTGATGTGCCTCCCTGAAAAAGGAGGTCATGTTGGTTGTGAGGGCGTTGACGAACTCTTCGCGCTCCTGCAGGTCGCCGCTTTCCAGAAGCCGGATGTATGCGCTGAATGATTCGATCTGCCTGGTCCTGAGGCGGCGGGCCAGACGGCTGTAGACAAGGTCCTTCTTGGAGGGGGCCAGGGAAATACCGGCCACCCGGTAAATCAGGCTGCGGATATGGTGGAAGTCCTCGCTGGTGAAAGGGAATGCATATAGATCCCTTTCACCAGCCGACATTCCGAAGGCCGGTTTTATATTATCGATTGCAGCCGGCATTCACAGTTCCCGACGGGCGACCATCAGGGTTCGCCCCCGCTCGCATCTCATCAGAATTCCTTCCAGTCATCATCGGCATCTGCCGTTTTCGGCGCGGACAATTTGAGCGAACCAGCTTTTTTCTGGCTTTTCGGTGCGCCCGGCCGGCCGAACTTGTTTGAAGTTATTTCGGGATGCAGCGGCTGAATCTTGCGGGCATTCCCTACCGACACGTTTTTTTGTGGCTGAGCGGACTCTTCCAGCTTGAAGCGGGTCACGACCTGCACCATTTGCTGCGCCTGCTCCTCCAGCGACTCGGCGGCCGCGGCAGCCTGTTCCACCAGCGCTGCATTCTGCTGGGTCACGTCATCCATCTGGGTGATGGCGGTGTTGACCTGCTCGATGCCGCTGGACTGCTCCAGCGAGGCAGCCGAGATCTCGGCCATGATGTCAGTCACCCGCTTGATGCTGGTAACGATCTCCTGGGTCGTGTGGCCAGCCTCCTCCACCAGTTTGCTGCCGTCCTGCACCTTGCCGACCGAATCCTCGATCAGCGACTTGATCTCCTTGGCGGCAGCGGCGCTGCGCTGGGCAAGACTTCGCACCTCGGCCGCCACAACGGCAAAACCGCGGCCCTGTTCGCCGGCCCGGGCCGCCTCGACTGCCGCGTTCAGCGCCAGGATGTTGGTCTGGAAGGCGATGCCGTCGATGACGCCGATGATATCCGAGATCTTGCGGGAGCTGTCGGTGATGGACTCCATCGTGCGGACCACCTTGTTGATCACATCGCCCCCCTTGACCGCCACGCCGCTGGCGCTGATCGCCAGCTGATTGGCCTGCTGGGCGTTGTCGGCGTTCTGCTTGACGGTGGAGGTCAGCTCTTCCATGCTGGAGGCGGTTTCCTCCAGGGCCGAGGCCTGCTCTTCGGTGCGTTGGGAAAGATCGGCATTGCCGGCCGAGATCTGTTCGGTGGCGGTGGCGATGGAATCGGCGCCGCTGCGCACCTCGCCCACAATCCGGGCCAACCCTTCATTCATCTCTTTCAGCGAAGAAAGAAGCTGGCCGGTCTCGTCCTGGCTGTCGATCTCAATCTTGACGGTCAGGTCACCGGCCGCGATCTGCTCCGATACACTGATAGCCTTGTCGAGAGCTTCTTTGATCCGGCGGGCAACCAGCCAGGCGAAGGCGAAGATCACCAGCGCCAGCAGCAGGGTTCCACCAAGAATCTGCAGCCGCATCTTTGCCACTTGCGCCTTGACATCGTCAACGTAGATGCCGCTGCCAACTGCCCAATCCCAACCCTTGATCAGCTTTACATAGGAAATTTTATCGACCGGTTGTGTAGCGCCCGGCTTGGCCCACTGATATTCGACGATTCCGGCTTCCTTTTCCCTGGCCACCTTGGCAAATTCTACGAAAATCTGCTTGCCGTGGGGATCCTTGATATCAGCGACGTTTTTTCCGTTCAATTCCGGCTTGACACCATGCATCAGCATCTTTGGCTCAAGGTCGTTGACCCAGAAATACTCATTGCCGTGGTAGCGCAGATCCTTGATGTTTTCCAGTGCCCGGACCTTGGCCTCCTCGACGGTTATCTTCCCGTCCTTGGCATCCTGAAGATGGCTTTCGATCAGCGATGAAGCCGTTTCAACGACACCCTTGGTGGCCGCGATTTTCTCGTTCAGCAGCTGCTTTTCCATGTAGGGCAGGACGTAGAACAGAACCCCCAGAATCAGCAGTACGATGGTGGTGATTGAAATGCTGAGAATCTTCGAAAGTATCTTCCAGTTTTTAAAGCTCTTGATTTTCATGTAAATTACCGCCTCTCTATGAGTAATAAATTAAATTAGTTTGCCTGATCCATGACCTGCATCTCTTCACTGCTCATCAACTTTTCGATATCAACCAGGATCAGCATCTGATCGTTCAGGGTGCCGAGACCGGTGATGTAGCCGGTATCCAGTGCAGTGCCCATTTCGGGGGCCGGTTTGATCTGTTCCGGTCCCAGCGCCACCACGTCCGAGACGCCGTCAACCACCATCCCGATCACTCTCCCCAGCACATTCATGATGATCACCACGGTGAATTCGTTGTAGGTCGGCACACCGACCTTGAACTTGATCCGCATATCGACGATCGGCACGATCACGCCCCGCAGGTTTACGACTCCCTTGATGAACTCCGGAGCGTTGGCAATGTGAGTAACCACGTCATAGCCGCGAATTTCCTGAACCTTGAGGATATCGATCCCGTATTCTTCCTTACCCAGCGTGAAGGTAAGGTACTCGGCGGGGGTGCTGGTCCCGTTTCTGTCAGTAAGTCCCTGACCTGTCTGCATAATTTGAACTACCTCCATTCCAGTCAGATTTATTAAAGTGACAGCTTCTTTTTTTGCATCTGCAGTAGTGAATTGACATCCAGAATCAGGGCTACCCGCCCGTCTCCCAGAATGGTCGCGCCGGCGGTGCCATCCACCTTGCGGTAATTTGTTTCGATGCTCTTGATGACAACCTGATGCTCATCCAGCAGAGCGTCCACCAGAAGAGCCGCCTTTTCACCGTCCACATCGATCAGGATCAGGATCCCCTTTTCCGGTTCCGTCACAAGCGCCGGCAGATTGAACAGCTCATACAGCGGAATGACCGGGATGTAATCGCCGCGCACATGCACGACTTTTTTGCCGTTGACGCTCTTCAGGCTCCCGGTTGACGGCTGTAGTGACTCAATGATCGAGCTGAGCGGAATAATGAACTTCTCGTCGCCGACCGCCACCGAAAGCCCGTCCAAAATGGCCAGTGTCAGCGGCAGACTGATCGTAACCCGCGTACCCTGACCCGGTTCGGAGACGATGCTGACCTTGCCGCTCAGCGACTGCACATTTTGCAGCACGACATCCATGCCCACTCCGCGGCCGGAGATATCCGTGACGGCCTCGGCCGTGGAAAAGCCCGGTGCGAATATCAGCTGCCAGACCTCCTCATCACTCATTGACTCACAGGCCGGAATACCGCGTTCGGCCGCCTTGTCCAGAATCTTTTCGCGATTTAGCCCGGCTCCGTCATCGATTACGTCGATAACAATCCGGCCGCCGGTCTGAGAGGCGCGCAGCGTGATCGTTCCGCCCGGCTCTTTTCCGGCGGCAACCCGTACCGCGGGTTTCTCCAGAGCGTGATCCATGCAGTTGCGGACCAGGTGTGTCAGCGGATCGCTGATTTTCTCGATCAGCCCCTTGTCCAGTTCGGTGGAGTCGCCCACCATTTTCAATTCCACCTGTTTACCGAGCTTTGAGGCCAACTCACGCACCATGCGAGGGAAACGGCTGAAAACGATGCTGATCGGAACCAGCCGGATCGACATGACGCTCTGCTGCAGATCACGGGTGTTGCGCTCCAGCTGCAGCAGGCTGCGGTGAAGGCCCTCATGCAGTACCGGGTCGAGACCGGCG
This sequence comes from Deltaproteobacteria bacterium, assembly GCA_014380135.1. GTDB lineage: Bacteria > Desulfobacterota > Desulfuromonadia > Geobacterales > Pseudopelobacteraceae > JACRCG01. The sequence continues at coordinate 11,129 of JACMKN010000206.1, read as the reverse complement.
GCCGTCTGGGCCAGCATCAGCTGGGTAATCACCAGCTCCCCGACCTGATTGATCAGCTGGTCAACCTTGGTGACGCCGACGCGGATCGAAGAGTCAGCTTCAACTGTGCGTCGGCCGTATGCGCCCGGAGCCAGTTCGTTTTTGTCATAGATTCTTCTGCCGACGGCCGTTTCAACAGCGTCCCCATCCGTTTCACAGGGCAGATCCAGTCGATTGCTTTCCGGCACATTCGCCACGGCGGCAGGGTGATTTGCAACTTGAAGCAGCTTCAGCTGATCCACATCCGCCACGAATTCAAAGACATCCCGGATATCCGCTTCGCTGGCGGTTGTCTCCAGCGAAAGATGCCAGCAGCTACTGCAGATTTCCGGATCAAGAGTACTGAAATCAGCCGGGGATTGCAGTTCGGCGGTCACGGTCAGCTTGCCCAGTTCTTCCAGTTCGGCAAACAGGCTTTCCAGGCGGATACCACGCTTGAAGATATCCGGATCCGGGGTGAATTCCAGTTCGTAGCGGTAACAGGCCGCAACTGAATCGTTGGAATCCAGGCATGTGACCGCCTCATCAGAAGAGGCGCGCTCAGAATCGACGGCTGCGATGGAAGCGGCGACAGCGCCCGAATCGATGACCTGCTGCAGCTTGCAACGGATCAGGTCAATGGCATCCTGGTGTACTTCCGCTCCGTCACGGTGCCCGGCCAGCTGCATGGAGATCACATCGCCGGCTTCCAGAAACAGATCTACCATGGCCGTGCTGAAGGGAATCTCGTGATTGCGCATACGGTCGAGCAGCGATTCCAGTACATGGGTCACGACGGTCATATCCTGGAAGCCGAAGATGCCGGCGCCCCCCTTGATCGAATGCGCCGCCCTGAAAATGGCATTGAGCTGCTCTTCATCCGGTCCGGCATCGGCCAGCGATACCAGAATCTGCTCCATCCCGGCCAGGTGCTCGGCACATTCCTCAAAAAAGACCTGATTGAACTGGTTGAGATCTATGCTGTTGTTATTCTGTCCGGAGTTGGTCATGCTGATTTCCTTGGCTCATCAAAGTGGTAGATTCAATTCGCGCCCAAACCCTAAAGAATGAACCCTGGATATGAAAGCTTCAGACATGTTGAGCAGCAACGGGCTGCTGCCGTTCTGTCTCAGGCTGCGGACAAACAGGGCCAGAAGCTGGCAGCCGCAGGCATCAAAGTCGGTGACTCCCGCCAGGTCAATTTCCGGGATGCCGACCGAAGGACTTTTTTGCCGTTCGCCGGAGGCTTCAGAGTCCAAAAGATGCCTTAAGCACTTCTCCAACACCGGAAACTTTTCAGCGACGCCACTCATGGACCAGTCGCCATCCAGCCGAATAGTTGTTGTTTCAACAGTTTCACTAATCATTTCAACCTCATATAAATAAACTGCCACAAACAAAATCATGATTCAGCCGGCTTGCAAGGGCGGCGTCCTCGTGAAATACAACCGGATAAAATCTGTGCTTCTCAAGATGCCTCATCCATAAAGCCAGAATGCTGAAGCCGCTGTCATCGATAGAGGCAATGCCATTCAGGTCGATCTTGGTGACAATCCTTCCTTCAGGGTTGCTTTTGATAAAATGCATTGCCCGTTCGGAAATGCTGAGCGACTGCAGGGCAATTTTCTGCAGGTGTTCAGCGGCCGTATTGACGGTCCAGTCACCACACACTTGAACGGAATACGTGCCGTTGTCGTTCCAGTAGCTGTTCATGGAATCCTCCGCATTTATCCGGCTTTGTTTGCCAGTTCATGGAGCAGAGTGCATGCCAACGAGCACAAGAGTATTTGTTCAGTAATTTCATCCAGTTATGATTTTGATTTTTTGGAGGGGCTGCGACGGGGATTGACAGACTTGCGGTACAGCTGAGACTAACCATCTGTTATTGTTTGTTTTGTTCAGGGGCGACATAAGTTGCCGCAGCAACTTATGTCGCAGAGGGTGTGTGCAGGCGTTTTTGAATTTACTGCTCCGAGCGTGACAAGCGTTTATTGAGGGCCTGGCGGGTGATCCCCAGATAGGCGGCAGCCAGACGCTGGTTGTTGTCGGCCAGGCGCAATGCCTCGCAAATCAGCTGATTTTCGGCGTCTTTCAATGTCGGGAATTTCTCGCCAAATGGGCAGACCGGACAGCGCTTAACCGGGGCACTGTCATCGGGCGAGGCGGCCAGATCCCGGCCAATCGCCGCGGCGAAGGGTTCCAGCGGCAGGATACGCCCACTGTGGCGGGCCACGGCGTCATGGACCATCGCCTCCAGCTCGCGGATATTGCCTGGAAAGCGGTAGGCCATCAGATAGCGGCTGAGCTCGGGCGGTACTGCCGGGCAGGGCTTGCCGAGACTGGCGGCGGCCTTATCAAGGAAATGGGCCAAAAGCAGCGGAATATCCTCGCGTCGCTGCCGCAGCGGCGGCAGTTCTACCCGATGGGCACAGAGCCGGTAATAGAGATCGGGGCGGAAGCTGCCGTTCTCCATGCGGTTCTTGAGATCAGCATGGGTGGCTGCCACAACCCGGACATCGCTTTTCAGTACCTTGTCCGAACCCAGCGGCAGATATTCACCCTCCTGCAGCAGCCGCAGCAGCTTGACCTGCGACGTCGGCGCCAGATCGCCGATTTCGTCCAGAAAGAGCGTACCACCGGCCGCCTGACGGATCAGACCTTCGCGGCCTCGCTCGGCGCCGGTAAAAGCACCCCGCAGGTGTCCGAAGAGGGTATCGCTGAACATCGTGTCGTCCAGACCGGCCAGGTTGATTGCCATAAAAGGACCGCCGCGACCACTCAGATCATGCACGGAACGTGCGACCAGTTCCTTGCCGGTGCCGGTCTCACCGGTGATCAGCACCGACTGACGGGAGGGCGCCACCGATTCAAGATAGAGGAAGATATTGCGCATGCGCGGCGAAGCGGTGACGATCCTGCTGAAAGCCGTTTCATTACCCAGGGTCCCTTCCGCAAGACGCAGCCGTAACTGATCCAGCTGAAAGCGTGTGCTGGCCAGCTCATGGCTGGTTCGCACGGTTGCAATCAGACGGTCACGCTCCACCGGCTTGACCAGATAGTTTTCAGCACCGTTCTGCATGCAGCTGACAGCCGTCTCCAGATCATTGACCGCCGTCACCATGATGACGGCGATATCCGGATGGGTCGCCTTGATCTGCTTCAGCAACTCACACCCTGACAGAAACGGCATGGTCATATCCAGCAGCACCAGCGCCACCCTGTGTTCCTTCAGCATCTCCATTACCAGCCGGCTGTCGGGCTGGGTCAGAACGTTGCCGAAGCCGGCCCGCCGCAGGATCAGCTGACTGCTGAACAACAGCTCCTCTTCATCATCCACCAGCAGGATGGCTGGCTCGCCCGGTTTTGTTTTCATACGCTGCTCCGTCTTCTCTCAACTTCCTTCAGTCTGACAACAGCCCGCGTCCCTTTGCCAGGTTCGCTCTCAAAGGTCAATGTGCCGCCATGCTCCTGAATGATACTGTCACTGATTGAAAGTCCCAGACCGGTACCCCCGGCTTCTTGACGGGTCGAAAAAAAGGGTTCCTTCAGGCGCAGCAGTGTCTGGGGGGCCATGCCCTGCCCCTGGTCGGCCACCTCGATGACGATCTCCCCACTCCCGCTGTCACGGAACGTAATCACTGAAACTTCCCGCTCTCTTCCGGACAAGGCCTGCAAAGCATTGGTGATCAGATTAATCAGCACCTGTTCGATCTGCTGGGGCGCACCCTGTGCCGGCGGCAGGTCGTTGCCAAGCTCCAGTCGAAAAGCGTCCGTCTGTCGGCGAATGTGATGATCCAGCAGCACTACGGCATTTGTAACCGCCCGATTGACGTCGAATCCGGGCTGACATGCGTCCGATCCGGGACGGGCATACTGCTTCAGCTGACTGACAATGGTGCTGATGCGGCGCGAACCATCTGCCAGACCGTTCAGGAGTCTTTCGGTGGTGGCCGGTATTTCATCGAAGGGAAGTCCGCCCAGTGTGAAGCCCGGATGGTCATCGGCGTGCACAGACAGCACCGGCAGGGCATCGTTCCAGATGCCGGTCAGCAGATCACTGTTGAAGGCGATGTAGTTATTGGGATTGTTGATCTCGTGGGCAACCCCCGAGGCAAGCATACCGATCGAGGCCAGCTTGTGAGCCTGGATCAGCCGGCTTTGGGAGGCCTGGACCTGCCGTGTCCGCTCCTCGACCAGTTTTTCCAGATTCTGCTGATAGGCCAGGTTTTCCTGGAGCAGTCGAGCCCGTTCCAGGACTCGTTCAAGGGTAATTTTCAACTCTTCGAAATGCAGGATCGGCTTGCTGACATAATCCCAGGCCCCCAGATTGAGAGCGCGGATCGCCTCGTCAACCGCCCCCATGCCTGAAACTACGACGATCGGCGTGAAGGGCGCTTCGGCATGCACCGTTCGAACCACTCCAAAACCGTCCATCACCGGCATACGCAGATCGGTCAGAACGATATCCGGCGCTTCGTGGCGGAACAGTTCCACACCTGCGCGGCCGTTTTCAGCGGATAGCACACGGTAACCCATATCGTCCAGATAAGCAGCCATCGAATCACGAACGTAATATTCGTCATCAATGATCAGGATGGTTTGGGAAATCGTATGATCCATGATAACCGCCTCTCAAGCGTCAGATTAAATGCACTGACAGCCTGCTAAAACGGCCGCCCGGAAAACCGGGTGGCCGTTCAAATAAAAACATCGTCAGTTGTTCAACAAGCTACTTGAGCAGAATCTCGATCTTGGCTGTTTTCCTGGCTTCGGCAACATATTCCCCGACGGCCGTATTAACCTTCTGACCCTTGAGATATTCCTCGATTTTCGCTTGCGCTTCCTTGAAAGCCACCACTTCGGCCGGTTTTTTCTCCATCAGCTTGATGATGTGATAACCAAACTGGGTTTCAACGACATCGCTGATTTCACCTGGTTTAAGTGCAAAGGCGGCCTTCTCAAACGACGGCACCATCTGGCCTTTGCCAAAAAAGCCCAGATCGCCTCCCTGTTGACTGCTGGGACAGGAAGAGTTGCCCTTGGCCAGTGCCGCAAAATCAGCTCCAGCGGTCAGTTCCTTGCGAAGTTTTTCAGCCTTTTCGCGGGCTTTTTTCTTGTCGTCGACAGAGGCTGCCGTCTCTGCAGCAATCAGGATATGGCTGGCTTTTAACGACTCGCTGCGCGTGAATTTATCAGGATTCTGATCATAGAATTTACGGGTTTCCTCTTCGGTAACCTTGATTTTGGATACGATGGCGGATTCAACGAACTTGCTGATCAGCAGATCCCGGCGTGTGTAATTGCGCAGATCCTTCTCATCCATTTCCAGATCCTTGATCGCCTTCGCAAATTCCTGCTCATTGGCAAAGCGGGTCTTGCCCTGGGCCAGTTTCTCGTCAACCAGCTTCTCCATGTCTTTCACTTCTACCTTGGCTGCAGCCTGGTACAACAATTCGGCCGATAAGAGCTGCTCAAGCGCCTGTTTGTCGACTGCGGCCTGTTGTTCGGCAGGAACGGTCTGGCCACGCAGCATGACTTTTCTGGCACGCCGCAATTCGATGGCGTCTATGGAAACCCCGTTGACCCGTGCAACCGGACCCTTGACGACTTCAACAGGAACAGCAACCTTCTTGGTTTCCGCGGCAGGGGCAGCTTCCTTTTTAGTCTCTGCGGCCTGTACAAAAGTCCCGCATCCGACCAGTGCAGCCATTACAATTCCTTTTGAGAGCCATGCTGATGAATTATCTTTTTGCATCGTTCACATCTCCTTTAGATAAATTTTAGCGACTGTACCACAATTCGGTGCCGCATGAAAAGCCAAACATATTTTTGACTTTTTATTCGGTTTCAGATACATTCCTCGGCAAAATTCCGCACTAATCGGTCGCAGCTGGCTTGACACCTGTAAGTACAGCTGAAAAATTCAACAGGAGGATACGTGGAAATGAAGAGGGTTCTCGTAGTTGACGACAGTCTTTCAGTCGCCCGACAGCTTGAAAAGATAATCAGCGAATCCGGTGATTTTGTCTGTGTTGGCCACGCCAAGAACGGTGCCGAGGCGATCAAGATGAACCATACTGAAAATCCGGAAATAATATGCATGGACATGAACATGCCCGGCATGGATGGCCTGACGGCTCTGCGTACCCTCTCGGTCATGGATAAAGAGGTCAAGGTCGTCATGGTTACATCCCTGGGGGGCGTTGGAGACAAGTTTACCGAGGCTCTTAAACTTGGTGCTAAAAATGTCATTTCAAAACCGTTCGAAGTCGACAACGTCCTGCGGATTCTGCGGGAACTCTGATACGAACCGTCAAAGTGGACTTCGGAAGCATTATTTACTGGATTGATCACTAGCGACAAGGGGTTGCAGACATGGCTGTTAAATTTTTCGGACAATTTCTCGTAGAGCAGGGCCTCGTATCCAGAGACGCCCTGATCAGCGCAATCGACCTTCAGGACCAGAAAAACCTCAAGCTGGGCGAAATGGCCGTATCCATGGGGTACATCACCCAGGTCGATATCGAGCGGGCCCACAATGCCCAGATGTCCAAGGACATGAAGCTGGGGGACCTGCTGGTTGAGATGGGCTTTCTGACACTCACACAGCTTGATGATGTCATCACCCGCCAGAAAAACACCCACCTGTATATCGGCGAAGCACTGGTTCAGGTCGGTGCGCTGACCGGTGAGAGCCTCCAGCAGCATCTGGCCGATTTCAAGGCCGATCAGGCCCAGTACATCTCCGACGGGATCGAACTCCCTGTCAACATCGCCAACAGCAAGATCTGGGAAATGACCGCCGATCTGACCTACAAGATGATCACCCGCGTACTGGATCTGCAGTTTCGCCCCGGCAAGTGCGTTACGGTCGAGATGCTGCCCCCCAGCTTCATGATGGCAGCCATGGATTTCAGCGGAGACGTTGAGGCTCGCTATCTGATTTCGGTTTCGGAAGGGCTGCAAAAGTCCGTGGCCAAAGCGATTCTGCACGAAGAATCGGTAGAGGCCGAGTCGGTCGAGGTGCTGGAGGACACCGTCATGGAGTTTGTCAACGTGGTCTGCGGCAACGTGGCTGCCAAGGCTTCCCAGATGGGTGTTATCATGAACATCGACCCGCCCGTCACGATTCATCCGCCGACAGGCGGACTGCCGGTACCGGCTGGACATACGGCGCTCTGTTTCCCGATCCATATCGGGGATGGCGACAGAATGGAACTGATCCTGCTGATAAAGAACTGAGTCTCAGACACCACTCAAAAAAGGCATCCTCCGCGACAGAGGATGCCTTTTTTATTCGCATGGCTATTGCCGCACCTCATCCGTATACTCCCCATCCATATCCCGCACGAACAGTGGCGGATCCACCACCGGCGCGCATCGTCTCCCCTTGGCCAGTTCGGCCATGAACATGGTGGCCGGTGACTCTGCATTACTGTGGATCATACGTACGCGCAGCACAGACAATTTCATCTCCGCTGCCAGAGACATGAGCTCAGCCAAACGCGACGGAAGCTGGATGAAGCAGATTCTCCCCGTGGGTTTTACCAGATATTTGGCAGCGGAAATAAATTCCGCCAGTCCGGCGGTGGTCTCATGCCGGGCGGCATCGCGCCCCGCTTTGGGACTGATCCTGCCACTCCCCGCTTTCCGGAAGGGGGGGTTGGATACGACCAGATCAAAGGCTGAAACAGGATAACTCCTTCTGAGATTGATAACATCTTCAGCATGCACGACAACCCTTCCGGCAAGGTCGTTGTGCTGAATATTCTTTTCGACAAGCGCCGCCATTTCGGAGTTTTTTTCGACCGCCACCACCGAACACCCTGGGTTGACCCGCGCCAGCACCAGTGCAATAATTCCGCAGCCGGCACCGAGATCCATGATCCTGCAACCGGACGGCAGTTGACCACTGAAACGTGCCAGCAGCAGCGGGTCCAACGAATAGCGATAACCATGTCGCGGTTGGAACAGCTGCAGATCGAAAAGTTTCAGATCTTCCTGTGTCAGCTCTTCTCCCCTTCGACTTCCTTCGACTCCGCTCAGGACAGATCGCTCAGGGCAGGCCTTCACTCTTCACCCTTCTTCACTCTTTTACGACGCAAAAGCCACTCGCGGATCAGCATTGCTGCAAACAGAGCAAAGGAGCCGAGAGTAAGATACTTGCCGACTTTGAAGGGGAGCGGATCAAATATGAACTCTACCGTATGCTTGCCAGGCGTCAGGTAAACGCCTCTTAAAACATGATTTACCGGATGAATCGGTACCTCCTGACCATCAACAAATGCCTTCCAGCCGTTATAGTAACGTTCACCCAGGACCAATAACGAATTGGCAACAGTTTCAGCCTTCAAAAGTATGCGTACGTCCTCGTGAGAGGTTACAACCACCTGTCCGGGAGCTGTTGTCGGGGTTGCGTTTGCGTTCTGCATTTGCAGCGGCGGACTGGATTCCACAAGGGCAAACAGGGCCGGATTAAAAGCCGGATTGTGAAGAATCGAAAAGCGCTGGTTACTATCTGATGTCAATACAACAGATGGCACCAGCCAGGCCTTCGGTAAAACAGCCCTGTTTTCGACAACAATCTGACTGTTATCAGGCGACCGAAAAACCGGGACGTAGTGATTTTCAAGCTGTCCCTTTTCCTCTTCATACTGCTGTGTGGAAAAGACCAGATATTTCACATTAAGCATATCCGGAATTGCCGAGTTGATGGCAAAAACATCCAGCAGTTCCTGCCAGCGACGCTGCTGTACCGGATTGGAGGTAAACATGACTGGAATCTTATTGGTAGCATATTGCATCGGATCACTGCCGTCCATCGGCAGAGTGCGATAATTGCCCCGGTCGCTTTGAAGGAAATCCATGGCCGGGGTCTTGGCGCCCCGCACCTTATCCGGAACCGGCACAGTAAAAAGAAACTTGGCATTGACTCTTGCCACATCACCCACATAGAAAACGGTACAGATTGCGATAATCACACCGCCGCCAACAATACACCTGTAGCGGGCGACCAAAAGAGCTGCACAGGCCGCGGTCAGCAGTAGTGCCATGCAGGTTTCATGCACCAGGTTATCCCAGCGCTGACCAGCCAGATAACTCCCCTGCTCATAACGGGTCGGCTGAGCGATCTGTGGCTGAAACAATTCTAGTGTAATTCTTCCGGCAGTCAGCTCCAATCCCAGGAACAAGCCCAGCAAGAGGATGAAACCGCCGACTCCATAAAGATAGCGCCGAAAGCTTAAAGACCTGCAGGCATCATCATCACGCAGGATCTCCAGACCGCGTGCCCCGAGTACACCAAGCGCAAATACCGGAATAAACATCATCATCTTGGGTACCCGAAATCGGTTGATTCCCGGAAAGTGGTCGTACAACAGATTGTAAAAAGGGGTAAATTTCCCCATCGAAAAGATGATGCCGAAGGCAGCCAACAGAACGGCCAACCAGGTTATCCGGTCCCTCCTGAAAATGAGCGGCAAAGGAAGTAACAGCCAAGGCAAGAGCCCCAGGTAGGATTGAGTCTGGGTAAACACCATTCTGCCCCAGTAATAGGCAGATATGTTCTTAGGGTTTTCGCCGGCTTCCTGCCGCGATAGTCCAAACAGGCCGGGTATCACGAAAGAGGCCAGCTCTTCCGGCGGCAGGGACCACATCATCGCTTCCTCCCGCTCGAGTCCGCCCTGGCCCTGATTGGCACCACTTTGAACCCCTCGGTTGGTATCAGTGGACCATTTTGCCAACGGAGCCAGCGAAATAGCTACCGTTGAAAGGAAAAACACCAGAACCAGCAGATTCAGACCGAGGAGTCTGAAAATCTCAGACCGGTTTCCGGAAAGCTCACCGCGAATAATCAGCAGCGCCCTGACAACACCGTACAGGGCAACACTCAGGCAGGTGTAAAATGCAATCTGCCAGTGGGTGTTGAAGAACTGAAAGGCCAGTACCACGCTGGTTGTCAGAAAAAATATCGGGCGCAGGCTCCTGAAGCCCCGTTCAAGAAAATAAAAGGCCCAGGGGGCGTAGCAGATCGTGGCTATTTTCATGACGTGTCCGGCGTTTATCAGCGAGGCATTCTCCGTCGACAGGGCAAACACCAGCCCTCCGAAAAAAGCGGCAGAGCGGGCACAGCCTGCCATGCGACAAAAAAGATATGTCCCGACAGCTCCGAAAAACAGGTGCAGAACGATGAACCAGGCAACACTGGAAGGCGCGGGAAACAACCAAAAAATCAGCTTATTGTGAAGCAGGAACTGAATGGAAGCCATCCCCCCCAGGTTTGTATGCCCGCTGTTGATGTAGGGACTCCAACCGGCCGATCCGAGATCGATCCGGAACAGGTCCAAAAATGATAACTTGCCAATTCCCTCGACGCCCCAGTAAAACTCGTTGATAATATCTGGAGCCCGTATAATCTGATCGGTAAACAGTACCGTGGAATAGCAGACAAGCAGTACCGCCAGAAACAGTGTCAGGCAGAGAAAATCTTTTCTTCTTTCCGTCATATCATCTCCATCAGATCAGGCTGTTGGGAATATCTGTTTTTTGTAAAATTGTTCGAGACGGGCGGCTAACCTGACCCAGGCAAAATTTGAGCTGATATGCTCACGCGCGGCCTGTCCCATCACCTGTCTGCGGGCAGGGTCCGTAAAAAGCCGCTCTATCTGTGCAGCCATCTCGGTCATGTTATCACCGGGAGCACACAACACCCCTCCCTGGCCATTAACAACATATTCCGGCACCTGTCCCACAGCATCTGCGACTACCGGCAGACCCGCCGCCAGAATTTCAGTCAGCTTGGCGGGGCATTTGGTCCGGTTCACCAAAGTATCGTCCATCAAATATACGGCAACATCGGCGGCAGCCAGGTAGCCGGGGATATCCGGAGGTTCTATCCAGCCGGCCATGATCAGCGCAGCTTCAAAGCCCCTGTCCTGGGCAGCGGACAGCAGCTGTTCTTCTTCCCCCTTACGTCCCTTTCCGACCACCAGTACCCGACAGTCAGGCACCTGCCCCACCAGAATCTCAATCAGATCATGTAGTCGGGGCTGACTGAATTCGAAATAGCGGGTATACAGCAGCAGCAACGGAGCAGAAGCGGAAATTCCATG